>CALFUE010000027.1 GCA_937916345.1 uncultured bacterium | reverse complement strand
ATATGTTTGAGCGCTGCAAGGTCTGGTCAGGAGATGTGGGCGCGGGGCACTGGCCCGATGCGGATATGCTGCCCATCGGAGCTCTCCGCCAGAACACCAATCCCTCTGACTGGACGAACTTCACCGGGATCGAGCTCACTACCATGATCAATCTGTGGTGCATATTCAGATCACCCCTCATGATCGGCGGAGAGCTGACCAAGCTGGACGACTTTTCCCTGATGCTCCTGTCAAACGTCAATGTCATAGAGATGAACAAATACGGCCGTCACGCTCACCAGGTATGGCGCAGGGAGACAGACGGCACCGAGCTGGTGCTCTGGGTATCGTCCCGCAGTCTTGGCGGCTTTTACGCAGGCGTATTTAACATAGGAGAAGAGGAGGCCGATGTGAGCGTCCCCCTCACGGATATGGAGATTTACGAGAGTTTAGAGATCACGGACCTCTGGAGCGGCAAAAAAAGAAGCGCGGATGTAATAGAAACACACCTCGCGCCCCACGCTTCCTCTGTTTACAGATTACAATAACCCTACTCTACGGGCATCTTCCTGCTCCAGTCAAAGACTGTCCTGGCATCTATGATGTCATCCATGGCTCTGGAATGGCGTTTTTCCTCCGACCAGTCGTACGCGTCCGGATCGGCGTAATAGGAAACCGCCTGCCAGAGCCTCGTTCCGTCAATATTTCGTCTGCCCATCCGCAGGTATTCGCCATTCGGTCCCATCTGAACCCAATACCGGGCAGAATCCACATTACAGAAATAATTAAAGCCATAGCTCTTTAAAAGCCGGTACTTTTTATTGCTGTCGGAATAATATTTCCAGTCGCCTATATCCGCGCCCTTTGGATAGATGTAGACATCCACATCCCCGAGAATCGGGGCAACCTCGCGCTCCCAATTCTCGCAGTCATCCTCAAACCGTGAAAAAGAGAGTTCTCCCATATCGTAGTGAGTGTAGGAATGGCTGGCAAAATTCCAGCCCTCGGCCTTTAGCGCCCCTGCAACCTCCCTTGCTTCCTTGATCAGAGCCGCATCCCCCGTATTCGTGTCATAGCCCAGTACCCCTTCATATCCGGTAAAGGCTATCGTGCCCTTAGCACCATGATATGAAAAATCGGGGTGCGCCCGCACGAAGGCGTCAAGTATCGGAACCACATCATAGGCTCCGGTGATTGTCTCGCCATCCTTTGTCACATACTCGTTGGTTATCAGTCCGTCCTCTCCTATCACTAGCTTCGTCGCAAAGCCCTGACCGGACATATAATCATAGTAGCTGACATCATCCTGTGAGAGGACAAAGGGGATCTTTCCCTCGGGGAGCATGATGGGCATATAACGCATTTTTGTCTCGCCATCCACCTCCGTGACCTGCGCCACATCATGAATGTCCACCAGCACATAGCCGCGCTGATACATCTGGGAAATAATATCAACGAACTCGTCTATGGTGGTCATCACCTCATTGAAGGCATCGGGCTTTAAGGCCCCCTCTCCGAATGTAAGGGATGTATCCACTATTAAAGAGTGAAAAAAGATATGCGTGATAAGAGAATTGTCCGGCCACTCTGTCAGAGCCGCGAGCCTGTCCTCGTAATCCGCCACCGCATGCCTGTAGGAATCGTTGTATTCATAACCCTCCGAGGATTTGAGCAATTCGATGGCAGCCTCGTAATCGTAGGACTCAGCCAGGACAGTGGCACTGTCGAAGAGCTCATCTCCGGTAATGGTGTAACCGCAGGGAAACTCCGGCGCTTCCTCGAACCTCCCCTCCTCGCGCTCAGGAATCACGAGATTACCCTTTTCATCCACCTCATACTCTCTTGGCGTATAGCTAAATGGTGTGGCCAAAAGGACACCGCCCATATTTTCCAGTTCATCCTCCGATGACTCTTCAGGAACGTCTGCGCTATCTTCCGCATCAATCTCTGTCTCAGATCCTTGTGCAGCATCAACAGCCTCTGCCGTCTCTTCCGTCGTGGCATCAGATGCTGCAGGGTCATCACCGCCTCCCGCAGGCCTGCCAAAGATCAGCACAAGGACCAGCACAACGAGGGTAACAGCCATCGCGCATATATAAATGATCAGTTTTCTGTTATTCTTCATTGCTCCATCTGGCACTGATGCCGCAAGGCATCGCCATACCCGTGCTCTTTACCGGAAGCCCCAGTTCTTCTGCCGCCAGGTGTCCGCCCCTTTCCCTTAAAGCCATATGCACCATGTATTTAAGCGCCCCGGGCAGCAGTCCTCCCGTATACGAATTGATCAAAAAAAATACGGCATCATCAGCCAGAAGATCTGCTGCAGCCATAAGCAGACCGCAAAGGTTTTCCTCCAGCTTCCAGATCTCTCCTTTAGGTCCCCTGCCGTAGCTGGGGGGATCCATGATGATGCCCTGATATTTGTTTCCTCGCCGTCTCTCCCGCTCAACGAATTTGACGCAATCGTCAACTATCCAGCGGATCGGCGCATCGGCAAGGCCGGAAGCGTTGGCATTTTCGTGAGCCACAGTCACCATGCCCCGGGCGGCGTCCACGTGAGTCACCACAGCTCCCGCTGCGGCTGCCGCAATGGTGGCTCCTCCCGTATAAGCAAAGAGATTGAGAACCTTCGGCGGCTCCGCGCCTTTATAACGCGCAAGCCTCTCTCCTGTCCATTCCCAGTTGGCAGCCTGCTCGGGAAAAACTCCCGTATGCTTGAAGCTGAAGGGACGGATGTTGAATACGATCTTCTTTCCATCCGCAAGGTCGTAGGAAATGGTCCAGCTCTCCGGAAGATCAAATATCTCCCAGGAGCCGCCTCCCTTATTACTCCTGTGATAACGCGCGTTTATCCTGTCCCAGGGGCCTTCACGCTCCCCATCCCATATCACTACAGGATCGGGACGGGCGAGGAGCTCGTCGCCAAAACGCTCCAGCCGCTCCCCCGCATTCGCGTCAATCAGCTCATAATCCTTCCAGCCGTCTGACATCCACATATCTTAAAATCCTGCATATCTGACAAAAATAATAATGGTCGTAATGATAACTACTATCACGGTAGCGGGAGCCGAGGACTTGCAGTACTTGCCCCAGCCGATCTTATAGCCCGCCTTGTTCGCGGAAGCCACACCCACCACATTTGCGGACGCTCCTATGGGAGTTGCCGAACCACCGATATCCGTTCCCATGGAAAGGCTCCACGCGAGAGTCGAGAGATCGACTCCCTGGCTGACCGACAGCGCCCTGATGACCGGAACCATCGTCGCCGCGAAGGGGATATTGTCCACGAAAGCCGATGCGATAGCCGATACCCAGATGATGATAGCGATCATGAGATATATATTTCCTGAGCTGACGGTTCCGATGAAGTTGGCAATGAGCTCCAGAACCTTTGTCTGCTCCAGACCTCCAACCACTATAAACAGACCAATGAAAAACAGCAGCGTCTTGTAGTCCACGCCCTTTAATATCTCGAAAATATGTCTGTGGTTAAAGATCAATGTCAGCGCGGCAACCAACACGCCGATAAACGCAACCGTGAGTCCCGTCATGGCATGAGTGACCAGAAGCACCACAGCGATGCCGAATATCACGCAGCTGATGGCGAAATCCCACTTATTCAAAATGCAGTCCTTCGGGTTCGGGAGCGTAGATGTATCCAGTTTCATGTGCTCCTCAGCCAAAAGCTTTTTTCTGAATATAAGGAAATAGTAGATTATAACTATTACGAGGGAGATTCCCGCGATGAGTCCTGTGTTGAGCAGGAAATCCGTAAAGGAATATCCGAGAGCCGTTCCTATGATGATGTTTGGCGGATCACCGCACATAGTCGCTGAACCGCCAAGGTTCGCGCAAAAGATCTCCGACAGAATCATCGGTACGGGATCGAGATGAAGGAGCTTTGCGAGCTCGATAGTGACCGCTGCCAGAAACAGGATCACGGTTATGGAATCGATGAACATGGAGAGAACCGCGCTCATGATCATGAATACAACAAAGAGAGGGATGGGCTTGTATTTTACAACCTTTGCAAGGAGCATACAAAGCCATCTGAAGAAACCGGATTTGGCCATTCCCTCTACCATGACCATCATGCCGGCCAGGAAGATGATGGTGGCCCAGTTGATGCCGCTTGAGGCCTCGCCGCCCTCACCCGTGGTAAACCAGAATTCGCGTGTAATGATACTTCTCAGATTGAGAGTTTCCAGAACCGCATCCATGCTCCGCATGCAGATGCCGAATACCACGATGAGCACAAGACCGCCCGCTATGAGGGTCACCCACTGCTTCTCGAATTTCTCCCAAACTACCATACCAAACATGACAACAAAAATAACGACCGCGCAGATCTGTGCCGCTAACAGCATATTATCGCCTCCCTTTTATTTTCTGTCGCTCAAACCATAAAAATAACACTTCCAGTGAGCTTTGTCAAGTTTTCCAGACCTTACCGTTCTCCGTGCCAGGGTTAAGGATAAAGGATCCACTGATCATATTCCGTGTTGTGATGTAATAAATGTGGAAATAATCAGAAAAGGTTAGAAAAAAGTTAGAAATTGTGAAGAAAAATCGGGGCGACAGGATTTGAACCTGCGACCTCCACGTCCCGAACGTGGCGCTCTACCAAGCTGAGCCACGCCCCGATGGTTAAAAATATGGAGCTTTTATCGTCCTCCAAAGGCAGACAACTATGGTATAGTACATCAAATCTATCCGTTTGTCAATGTCATGCGAGCAAAAGTTTTGTATACTCGTCCTTCGGATGGGCGAAGATCTCCTCAGTCTCCCCTTGCTCGACGATCACACCGTCCTTCATAACCATAATGCGATCGCACATCTGGTATACCACATTTATATCATGTGAGATGAAGAGATATGAAAGCCGCATCTCGTCCTTCAGCCGCAGCATCAGTTTCATGACCTCGGCCTGTATGGTGACATCAAGAGCCGAAACCGGCTCATCCGCCACGACAAAGGATGGCTCCGTGATGAGAGCCTGGGCGATGGATACGCGTTGACGCATGCCACCTGAGAGCACACCGGGATAAAGGTCGAAGACCTTTTCCGGCAGCTCCACCTTTTTTAACATATCGTAGGCCATGGCCCGCATATCATCCGCGCTCTTTGCCCGCTCAGGCACGCGCTTCCCGAGAGCCCTGACCGGCTCCATCAAAAGCCAGCCGATGGTCTTTGCAGGATTAAGGCTGGAGTAGGGATCCTGAAAGATCATCTGGGGAAACTCAGAGTAATGCTTTATCTCCCCCGTGGTCAACCGGTTTATCCCGAGCAGAGCCTTCGAGAGAGTAGTCTTCCCGCAGCCGCTCTCCCCCACCAGTCCAACAACTTCCGCCTCGTGTATCTCGAAAGAAGCGTTGTGCACTATCTCCACCTTGTCCCTTCCGGAAAACAGGCTGTTTCCTGACGCTCTGTAACAGACGCTCAGATCCTTCACGGTAAGGATGGGAGCTTTTCCCACTACTGTGTGCTTCTCCCTGTGCATACGGGATGGAACCGCCTCAATAAGATTTCTGGTGTAAGCCTCCTTCGGATGAGAGAATATCTCCTCCGTCTCCCCGCTCTCCACAATCTTTCCTTCCCTCATGACCAATATCCTGTGGCAGAGGCGTCTGGCGAGATTCAGATCATGGGTGATAAAAAGAATGCTGGCGCCATATTTGCCGTGAATCCCGGCAAAGAGTTCCATTATCTGGTTCTGGACCGTCACATCCAGAGCCGTGGTGGGCTCATCCGCGATGATCAGGTCGGGTCTGAGGATCGTTGCCATGGCGATCATCACACGCTGGCGCATACCGCCGGAGAGCTCATGGGGAAATTTGTCATACAGCTTCCCAGGCTCGGGCAGCGCCACATCCGCAAAACTCTCCTTCACACGCTCCCTCATCTGAGCCTTATTCATATGGGTGTGGAGCAGCAGCATCTCCTCCACCTGCTCACCCACTCGTCTGGTGGGATTCAGCGAGGTCAGGGGTTCCTGAAACACCATCGCCATGCGGTTTCCCTGAAACCCTCTGAATATATAGCCTTGGGCAGTGTGGCCGTCCTTTATCAGCTCCTCGCCGTCAAATACCACATTTCCGCCGGAAAGCCTGGCCTCTTCATTTATGAGACCCATGACAGTCAGGGCAGTGACGGACTTGCCGGAGCCACTCTCGCCGACAACGCCCAATATCTCGCCATCCTTTATCTCAAAGCTGATATTTTCCACGGCGGGCACACCTTCAAAGGTAACCGTCAGATCCTTTATCATGATCATCTGCGACCGGCCTCCTTCC
>CALFUE010000026.1 GCA_937916345.1 uncultured bacterium | reverse complement strand
ATCGTGGATGTCTTCGACGCGCTTTCAAGCAAGAGAGTCTATAAGGATGCTTACTCTCTCGATGAGACATTCGAGATAATCAAGACCTCCTCGGGAACACATTTCGACCCCGATCTGGTAGACGCCTTCCTCGAAGTAAGGGATCAGATTGAGGAAAAGTTCCGTGAGATAAATAATTGAAAAAAAATACCGATATAACCTCCAGAGGAGTATTTCCTTAGGAGGTTATTTTATGCGCATAGATCAATTAAATTCAAATAGTATATCAACAGGCGGGATACATCAGTCCTCATTTTGCCGGGAGGGTGAGGGTGTGACTTCTGCTTCTTCAGATAAGGCATCCGGCAGGGGTGTCGTCTTTTCTATTGATGAAAACCGCAAATTAAAAAAGATGGGCCTCGGCGAGAATGACAGAGCCGGGGAGAAAAAGAATTCCTCAGATATTGCTATGGCTGCTTCCGGCATGGATGCGGTACAGATGAAAAACGAGATGGTAGTCGGCGCGCAGACCATTACATCGGATGAGGCGAAGGAGCTGGAAAATGAGGGATTCTCACTGAAGGACGACGATATACATACCGTGATCACAGTGACAGACAAAATCAGAGCTGCTATGGCGGGAGCGGGCTCTGAGCCCGAGGCGAAGGCTGATCCCTCCGTGATAGAAGCTGACGGTAAAATAGCGGAAGGGAAGCCTCTGGTGGAACTGCCGGATACCGCAAAGGAATATCTCATCAGAGAGGAGCTCCCGCCCACTGTCATCAATGTTGATCAGGCCATAAGCGCAGGCGCTTCCTCCGCCGGCATTTACAGCGGTAATGACTGGAGCTGGGATGACATACCACGTGTCATTGAGAGTGCCCTGGACCGTGATATGATTCCGGTGACACCGGAGAATACCTCCGCGGCTCAGTGGCTCATAGAGCGTGAGATACTCGTAAATTACGAGAATATCGAGTATAAGAAGGCTTTGGATGTGCAGATTACCGTAGATGGTGATAATGACTCGTTCGTAATTCAGGGATATTCTGTGGATGACAGAGCTGAGGCGGCCTATGATACAATTTTTGCCGTGACAGATGAGGAACTTGCGGTACTTATTGACAGAGACAAGCCCATAACCGTTGAAAACTTAAAAAATGCGAGAGAATGGACGAAGGCCGGAGGAAAAGTTCCGGAGCTGGACTTTGAGAGGGAGGCAGAGCTTATTAAGGCAAAGCGCATGCTGGAGGAGACCAGACTCGTAATGACGATCGAGGCTAACCGCAGCCTGATAAAGAGTGGTATGGAGATAGACACGAGGGAACTTGCCGATCTGGTGAGTGATCTGAAAACAAAAGAGAACGATATGTACAGATCGATGATGGATCCAAAGGGAGAAGTAACCGATGAACAGGTCGAGCTCTTTAAGACAGTATTAGACGCGATAGAAGAATTAAAATATGCCCCAGCTGCAACAATAGCAGTGGTAGATATAAATGATATAGATTTCGCCTCACTTCATCGGGAGGCGAAAACGCTTAGCGCAAGGTACGACGCGGCGGGGGAGAGATATGAAGCTCTTTCCACGGAGGTGAGGAAGGATCTGGGAGACAGTATAAATAAAGCCTTCCAAAATGTGGACGATATTCTCGAATTCCTCGACATGAAGAGATCGGAGGAAAATCAGCGCGCCGTCAGGATACTGGGGCGCAATTCCATGGAATTAAGTAAAGAAAATATCGAAAATATAAAGGCGGCCGATTCCCTTGTCATGAGAACCTTTGATGCCTTAAAGCCTGCGATAGTGCGCGAGATGATAAAGCAGAACATCAATCCCATGTCCATGAATATGGAGGAGCTGAAAAATACCGCGGAGAGCATCAGGGAGAGCCTGCCTGTATTCGATGAGACTGAGAAATTTTCGAAATATCTCTGGAGGCTGGAGCATAGCGGGGACATAGCACCTGATGAGAGAGATTCTTATATAGGTATCTACAGACTCATCACTCAGGTGTCAAAAAATGACTTTGCGGCAATTGGCGCAGTGGTAGATACAGGCAGAGAGTTGAATATGGAGAATCTCCTTACAGCGGTTCGCACCGCAAACAAGGGGAGCATGGATTATATGGTTGATGACGACTTCGAGGGCGTAAAGGCGACATCAAAGGGCAGATCGATATCGGATCAGGTGCAGACGGCGTTTTCCATGATAAATGACCTGATGAGCGGGAGCGACGTCATGGGCGGGGGCTACCACGGTGAAGAAAGCGGAGGGAGCGATCCCGACAGCTCCCGCCACAGTCTGGCTTCAACTGTAGATCAGCTGAAGGAGGAGATATCCTCTCTGCTCGAAAATACAAAGAGCGCGCCCGAGATGGAGAAGACCGACGACGCCTACTACGGCGAGATATTAAGTGATATGAAGAGGGCGTCCGCTGCGGCGGAGGAGGTCTACCGGGCACTCGAGACCTACGAGGTGATACCTTCCGTGGACAATACCATAGTGATGGAGCAGATGATGAACGATCCGGGTTTAGCATTAAAGAGGATATTTGCACTGAACAAGGATGATTTCAAGGGACGGGATGAAATAATTGCTGAGCTTGAAGATATAAAAGAGGATATTTTGGACGCTTTTGGAGAGCATGTGAAAAACCCGTCGGAGTTGGCAGAGGCGCTGGAAACTCTCGCGTCAGTGGCGGAGCACTGCGGTCAGACTTTTGAGAGGGAAGGCATGACGAGCCTGGATGTGAGGCAGATGCAGCTGGCATGTAAGCAGCTCTCGGTGACTTCTAATATGGCGAGATATTTCCATTACAATGTTCCGGTGATGACGGAGCAGGGAGTTACAAATGTGTCCTTCAAGGTTCTGCCGGGAGCGACTGCGGAAGAAGCCGGCACAGTCAGCGTGTTTATGGAGTCCGAAGATTACGGCCGGATTTCGGCAAAGCTCACCGTGACTGAGGGTGAGGTGAAGGGTTATATAGCATCCGATTCCAGAGCAGGCGCGGATGCCCTGAAAAGAAGGATAAATGAGCTTCCTGGACGGATAGATGTCATGTTTGCGAGGGATGTGAAGGATATGTCCTACGGTCTCGCAAACGGAGACGGAGAGAATGAGGCTTCACTGAGAAACCTCTTCAATCTGGCAACTGATATAGTTAAATTTTTAAGAAAGACTTCCTGAATGAGGATTATTGGTTTTCATGATTTAAAGACTCTCTCCGGAGGGTCTTTTTTATTGTCATGGGGTAATAAAAGAACCCTCTTCATCCGATAATACTCGTGTAAAGGTCAAGGACGACCTGATCATAAGATCACACAGACAGCAGGGATGCGGAATTGAATTTTTGAGCTAGATACCGTTGGTGTCTGTTCTTCAGGCAGTTACGGTGTCGGTATCCGACAGAGTAAGTCAGATAATAAGCTGGCGTTATTAGAGGAGGAAGGGTCATGAAGGTTAATCGCAATATTTCTGCTGTTATTTCCAATTCACAGCTTCACCGGACAGAGGACAATCTGTCGGCTTCTATACAAAGACTATCTAGCGGCTACAAGATAAATCAGGCGAAGGATAATCCCTCGGGTACTGCCATATCCAACAAGATGCGTGCTCAGATCAATGCCCTGAGCCAGGCAGAAAGAAATGCCGGAGACGGAACCTCTGTACTCCAGACTGCGGACGGCGCACTGAACGAGAGCATGGCTATATTACAGCGAATGAGAGAGCTGTCAGTTCAGGCAGCCACTGATTCTATGACACCCTCCGACAAGAAGGCTTGCCAGGATGAGCTGATCCAGCTCCAGGACGAGCTTAACCGTATCTCAAAGGACACGGAATTCAACAGCAAGACTCTGTTGGACGGCTCTCTGGAGCGCAGGGTATTTTCCGATCAGAAGGTCTCAAACTTCCGCACCAGCGAGTATGTGGACTCGAAGCTCTACGAGTTCACCGCCATCCCCGCCAGACATGCAAGAGGAGCGGCAGATTTCGGAGCTTCGGGCTATAATTTAGCAGACGGAAATGCGCACGAGGTCACTTTGAATGGCTATACATTTTTGGTTCCTGCCACAACAAGTGAAAATGATGTCCTGGAGGCCATCAGGGAAGGCGCCGAGACAGCGGGCTTGAGTGTGGATAATACCTTCTCCGGAGCAAGTGGAATTCTGGATCTTCAGCTTACCACCGACGCCTTCGGTGAAGCAGATCCCATAGAGATACAGATAGACGGTAATGTGGTATCAAACCCGAATAACACCAATTTCCGCGGCACCGATGCAAAGGTTAGCCTGACGGATCCAAGTGGCGCTTGCGTCGGTTTTACCGAGACTGCTACCTGGAAATCCAACGGAAACAGAGTCATAACCACGGATCAGAATGGTTTCGAGCTTTCCTTTACTATCGACGAGGAGGATTACCCTGTCACAGGCATTTACAAGGATTACAAGCTGGACGCTACCTCCATCGGCGCGATGAAGGTGCAGATAGGTGCCCATGAGGCTCAGGAGATAGAGATGTCGATACCGGCGGTAGACACCATTTCTCTCATGATAGACGACTTAAATCTCGTGGTAAACAACGGCGCGGACAGAGCCATCGCGGCTCTCGATGACGCGATTGCTGAGGTATCAAGCGTGCGCTCCCGCATCGGAGCTTACGAGAACCGTATAGACTTTGCTGTAAAGAGCCTTGAGGCCACCAATGAAAATATGGAGTCTGCTATCTCCCGCATCCTCGATACAGATATGGCTGAGGAGATGAGCAACTACGCGAACCAGCAGGTGCTTGACCAGGCGGCCATCTCAGTGCTTTCCCAGGCGAACGACATGCCGCAGCAGGTGCTGCAGCTCTTGAGCTGATCAGGGGTGTATTATGACTGACGAAATGAGGAAAGATTTTACCAGACGCCTCAGTAATACCAACAGAAGCGGAATGGTGGTGATCATATATGATATATTTTTCGAGAATATCGACGAGGCGAGGTCATATCTCGCGAAGGGCGAGAAGGACGCCTTCAAGGAATCCCTGAGAAAGGCGGACGCGGTTCTGGTGGATCTCAGAGATTCGCTGAATTTTGACTACGAGCTCTCCTATACATTGTTCTCACTTTATAAATACGCAAGGGAGAGATTGGTAGTGAGCCTTATAAAAAGAGACCCCTCCGGCATGGATGAGGCCTGCGCGGTGATGGAAAAGCTTTACAGCGCGTTTTGCAAGGTGGCGGAGGCGGACGATTCCGCGCCCATTATGCAGAATACCGAGAGTGTGACCGTCGGCATGACCTACGGCAGGGGGACATTGACAGAATCCTGCGACACGGGGGCAAACCGCGGTTTCCTCGCTTGAATGGAAATACTTTCCAAGGGGCTGTTCGTTTACGGTCAGTCTCTTTTTTATTTGCATTGAATAAAAAAAAGGTTATGATGGATAGCGAGATTATTGTTAAGATTAAGGAGGATTATTTTATGGCTTGGTATGATGAATCGGTTTTTTATCATATTTACCCTCTGGGACTCTGTGACGCCCCAAAGGAGAACACTTACGGACCTGTGGAGCACAGGCTGAAAAAGCTTGATCCATGGATAGATCATGTGAAGGAGATCGGCTGCAATGCTATCTACATAGGCCCGCTGTTTGAGTCGGTGGGGCACGGATATGAGACTACCGATTATAAAAAGCTGGATTCGCGGCTTGGAGACAATGCAGATCTGAAGGCCTTCGTGGAAAAGTGTCACTCAAAGGGCATAAAGGTTATTTTTGATGGAGTATTCAATCACACGGGCAGAGATTTCTTTGCTTTCAAGGATCTTCAGGCCAACAGGGAGAGCTCCCGTTACCGCGACTGGTACTGCAAGGTGAATTTCGACGGAAACAACGAGTACAATGACGGCCTCTCTTATGAGAACTGGGGCGGCTACAATCTGCTGGTAAAGTTTAATCAGCGCAACCCCGAGGTCAGGGACTATATATGTGATGTTATAAGATTCTGGGTGTCGGAGTTTGATGTTGACGGCATCAGGCTTGATGCTGCCGATGTACTGGATTTCGATTTTATGAAGGCTCTGAGAGATACCGCAAACCTTGTGAAGCCTGAATTCTGGTTGATGGGCGAGGTCATTCACGGCGATTATACCCGCTGGGTAAACGGTGATACATTGCATTCAGTGACAAATTATACCCTGCACAAAGGGCTTTACTCCGGTCATAATGATCACAACTATTTTGAGATTGCTCATACGGTGAAGCGCTTAAACGATATGAGCGGCAATAACACTCAGGGTCTGAAGCTCTACAATTTTGTAGATAATCATGATGTGGAGCGTATATACACAAAGCTGAAAAACAAGGCTCACTTCGCTCCGGTGCATATACTGATGTACACGCTGCCTGGCATTCCCTCGATCTATTACGGATCTGAGTTTGCCATCGATGGTAAAAAGGAGAAATATTCCGATGCATCCCTTCGTCCGGCTTTGAATATAGAGGATTACAAGGACGCTGTGAACACGAACCCCGCCACAAAGCTCATCAGGAGGCTCGGAGAAGTGAGACAGGCGAACCCTGTTTTTTCCTACGGCGATTACACCGAGATGATGCTGACCAACAGGCAGTTCGCTTTCTCTCGGAAGTGGGATGGAAAGATCGCCATCACGGCGGTAAACAATGATGATAGCGAGTCTACCCTAAATCTTTCCGCAGAGGGCAGGAGTGAGTACATAGGCCTCCTCTCAGGAAACCGCTATAAGGAGTCCGATGGCAGGATTAGTGTAAGGCTGGAGGGAAATTCCGGAGATATACTCGTTCCCTCAGATGCGGGAGAGAATGTATCAGACAGTGAGAAGCTGGATTTTAAGGAAGAGATTAAGGCATCTGAGACTAAGGCAGAGCAGCCGGCAGCGGAAGCAACAGCAGAAGCTTCGCCTGCTCCTGCAGCAAAAGGCAGTGAGGGTAAAACCTATGAGGATGGCGTTATCGCAGGTCTTCAGCTCGCTATCCTCGCCCGTATGGAGAAAAACGGATCCGTGACGGATCAGATGCGTTCAGATGTAGAAAGGAATGTTTATCGTGACTCACTTATCAACTGGATCAAAAGCTTCTAAATTTTTATGAGCTAATGAAGAGGCAAAGAGCCCGGCAGCAGTTTTCATCCTGTGTCGGGCTTTTTTCATGTTTCAAAATATTTTTTACATATAAAATATTTCACAATTTCTCACATCAGTTTGCGGAACATCTCTATGACCTGTTCCTTGGTGGCCTCGCGGGGATTGCCCGGGCAGCAGGCGTCATTCAGCGCGTCGATGGCCAGTTGATCCAGGTCCTCTTCCTTAATGCGCTCATTTTTCCTTGGGATAC
>CALFUE010000025.1 GCA_937916345.1 uncultured bacterium | reverse complement strand
GTCTTCGGCGCAAGAAAAGCCGTCTCAAAAGAAAAAAAGGACATCCCCTTCGACCGGCACCATACTCTGGCGAAAGAGGCTGCCGCAGGCTCCTTTGTTCTCATGAAAAACGAGAATGATATCCTCCCCCTGAAGAAAAAAACAAAGGTGGCTTTCATCGGAGATTTCGTTTACAAGCCCAGATTTCAAGGTTCCGGCTCCTCCGCAGTAAACGCAGCCAAAACCGATGTGCTTAAAGAACTGCTGAAAGATGAAACGGACATAGAGGTGATCGGTACTGCCAGAGGATTCTTTAGGGCTGATGTTCCCTCCATTCTCTTTACGGACGAAATCAAACAGCTGGCAAAAAATACAGATGTGGTCATATACTGCTTCGGTCTGCCCGAATCCTCGGAGGCGGAAACCGCCGACAGGCGACACATGAGGATCCCCGATAACCAGATCGAGCTCCTCCGAGATCTGTATGATGTCAATCAAAATATCATCGGTGTCCTGACCGCGGGTTCTCCCGTAGAGATGCCATGGGAGGATATGCTTACCGGTCTGCTCTATATTGGTCTCTCAGGTCAGGCCGGGGCAGGAGCATTACTGGACATACTGACAGGACGCAAAAGCCCGTCCGGACATCTGGCCGAGAGCTGGCCTTACAGATATGAGGACACTCCCGCCTACAATTATTTCCCGGTGACCGAAAAAAATCCCGCATACAGGGAGGGGCTCTTCGTGGGCTACCGCTATTACACTACCACAGACACTCCCGTGCGCCATGCTTTTGGACACGGTCTGACCTATACAAAATTTTCCTATGAGGATCTGCTCGTCGATGAGTACGGAGTGAGCTTTTCTGTTACAAATACCGGAAATTGCGACGGATCTGCCCTGCCCCAGCTCTATATCTCAAAAAAGAGCACAAAAATTTATCGGCCCGCAATGGAGCTTAAGGGTTTTGAAAAGATCCTTCTCCATCCCGGAGAGAAGCGAAATGTCCGCATTTCTTTTGACGAGTACTCCTTCAGATACTGGAATAAAAAGACAAAGAGCTTTGAGACAGAAGGCGGCACTTATCAGCTGCTCATAGGTGAGAGCTGCGTCGATATCAGGCTGAAGGGACATATCAGGCGGAACTCCACCACAAAGACATGCCCCTACGAGGATATATACATTCCCTCATATTTCTCCGGAAAGATAAAATCTGTCTCAAAAAAGGAATTTTGCACGCTGATGGGCAGCGATGATGTCTTCGGAGAGGAAAAGCAGGGAGTCATCGACTTGCAGAACACCTTTTCACATCTGAAAAATTCCAGAAACAGGGTGATCAGGAATGTGGCAGAATCCATCGAGCGAAAAAAAGAAAAATCCGTATCGGATGGAAATCCCGACATCAGTCTCCACTTCATCACGGATATGCCCTTGCGCGCCATTTCCCAACTCACCGGTGGAAAGGTGGACAAGCGGATGGTAAAGGGGCTTGTATCTGCCGCAAACGGCAAATTTTTCAAGGGGATCGGCGAAATGGTAAACGGCTTCAGAAAGAAACGATCCTATGACAAGCATTTTCTGGAGGAATTAAAACAATATGGCAAAAAAAAAGTACTACGCAGTAAGAATAGGAAGAAAAACAGGAATCTACGATAGCTGGGACGAGTGCAGGCGCCAGGTCACGGGCTTTAAGGGAGCGTCCTTCAAGGGCTTCGAGAGCATGGATGACGCTCTTTCCTTTATGGAGCTGGGTGCAGAAAGCGCATCCACGCTCTCTCTGAATCCTGAAGAGATCAATAACTCCGTGGAGGAGCGTATAAAAAACCTGAAAGAGAATGAACTCATCGCCTTCGTGGACGGAAGCTTCGATGTAAAGAAAAAGCGCAGCGGGAGCGGCGTTGTGATAATAGACGCCTCGGGAAATGAGGAGACCTGGTGCAGGGGCTTTGACGTATCCGACGGTGAATCCTTCGTGGCTCTGCGAAATGTGGCAGGAGAGCTGTCCGGCGCAAGGTATGCGGTAAGCCGCGCCATCGAGCGGGGTGCGAAGAGCATCACGATATATTACGACTATGCGGGGATAGAGAAATGGGTCACCGGAGAGTGGAAAACAAACCTCGACACAACGGAAGAGTACGCTGCGTGGATGAATGTGGCGAAAAACAAGACAGATATCATATTTGTGAAGGTTCCGGCTCACACCGGCGTATCCTACAATGAAACCGCCGACACCCTGGCAAAACAGGGTATCAGAGAAATTTCAGCTAACTCATGATCTTCGTGTGGATCAGGCAGCACAAGTCTGCCATATCCTCCGGGCTCTCCTTCATACCGGATTCAAACCATTCCGTGAGGGTGGTTCCTATAGCGGCCTCTGCCGCGCGCTTGCAGTAATGTCCCATCCATGTCTTTGAGGGAATCAGATCATCGACGATAGAGCCCCCGTCAAAGAGCATATAAATGGAGAGGCCGGCTTTTTTCAGCATATTGATGGTCTTTTCATTATCGGCGACTATCTGAAAACAGTCGGCATACCATTTTCTCAGATTCGTCTCGTACTCCGGACGATTAAGCTGCTCCGCGATGGCCTGCTTTACATCGGCGGCGATTTCCTTTATTATATCCTCTTTTGTAGTGTAATTTCTATAAAATGCAGTCCTTGATACACCCGAGCGCTTCACAAGCTCGGTGATAGTAATCTTGTCAAACGCCTTTTCTCCCATGAGATACACTAAAGCTGTAGTCAGGCACTCTCTCGTCAGCTTGTTGGACTGCGCATTTCCAAGGCGAAGGACTCTTCTTTTTTCTATGTCTGCAGATTCTGTTTTTTTCATGTTCACATCATCCTCAAGCCTTTATTCTATCAGGATTACACTTTTTTTCAAGTCTTTCTCATAATCTCTCTGCTCTGTTAACGCCGTTGTTCATAAAACTCTTCTATTGTTGACAATCATTTTATATTGTTTTATCATTTTTTTGAAAGTCTGTTAAATAGGAGGATCATCATGAAATTTAAGAAATTACTCTGCGCAGCCCTCGTTGCTACACTCTCGGTGGCCTTTGTGCCTCAGGCGTATACCTACGCATCAACAACCAAGGGCGTGGTACTCGAATCTGATTTCTCAAAGACTGACTCTTACGCGATGGTAAACTACACTTCAGCCACTGCGATAGAGCCCGTAAAGGACGCGAACTACGCTGTTTCCTTTGTCGCCTACATCCCACAGTACAACTTCACAAATTATGACGGATATTTCAATTTCTCGGCTCGCGTAGAATTCGACGCAGCTGACGGGCTCAGACTTATGACCGATCCTGTCGTATTCCATGTAGGACAGGGCAAGGACGCGAGCTTTTGGGGAAAGCTCTGGGATTCCGAAAAGCAGGAGAATGTATTTGCCGGAAACTATGTCGCCGTTAATGAAGTCGATGACCTGGTAAAGGTCAGTGTCAGAAAGCTTCCGGTGGGCTCATCGCTCTACTCTTATGATGAAAACCAGAAATTGACTGCATTTACAGGGGCTCTTCCCGAATTTGTATTCGCAGGAATGAATCTCACCTTCTCTGCCGAGCAGTATGACCTGGATACAAAGATCGGTATCAATTCCGTGTCTGTTACCATGAACGGCAACGAGATCTTCAAATCCAATGACAAGACCACTGTAGATCCGGTGGCTATCGCCGGAAATAACGACGTGACACCCGATGAAGTCTCAAACGAAAAGTTCAACACCAAGGCTCTCGCCGTTACAAAGTCAAAGCTCACCGTAAACAAAGGAAAAAAGGTTACAATTGGTGTGACCACCGCCTTCGCTAATGATACCGTGACTTTCAAATCTTCAAACAAGAAAATCGCTACTGTCAATAAAAAGGGTGTAGTAAAAGGCTTAAAGGCAGGCTCCGCAAAGGTCACCGTCTCTGCCAATGACACGACAAAGACAGTAAAGATAACTGTAAAATGATGCAACTATAAAAATTTAGGAAGCTGTCTTGGCTTGACTTTTCATTCATTAATGACTACATTTCCTACACCGCAATCAATCTGAATGATATTTGCACCGCTGCCGCGTTCACACTCTGTCGAATACAGGGAACCCAGCACTGTGATGGCCGCGAAGCTGTCTATATCGAAGGAATACGCCGTCTCAGGATTCGTCAACCCGGAGATATTGATATCTCCCGTGCCGCAGTCGATGTCCAGCAGGTTGTAGTCGCAGTCGCATGAATCAATATTACCTACCCCCAGATCCATATCCACATTCCCGAAACGAACCCCGTCAAGCCTGATACTTCCTACGCCGAGATCGGTTTCCATGCTGTCTATGTCATCGGGAGTGGTTATAAGAAGCGTCAGCTTCCTTTCATTTTCCCCTGTCAGGCTCATGACATTCTCCTCCTGCGACACCTTCAGAGTGTCATCTACTATCCTGCAGGTGCTCTGTATCCCGTCCTTCCTCAAAGATACACCGAAATCACTGCCATGTCTGATCTCGATCTCGGCAACTCCCGCATCTATATCTATCCTGTGAAATGCCCCGGACAGCTCTACATCCGCAGTATCGGAGTTTCCGGAGCCAGTTCCGCTCACGGCTCCCGCGATGCCGCTAAGAGAAAACAGCTTGTCCCTCAGCGCAAAAAAGCCGCCTCCCGCATGTATCACAATGCCAACCAGTATACAGACTGCTGTGATACACCAGATCACCGCAAGATATATATTTCTCTTCATCTCCTGTTACCTCCCAGATGTGCGTTCAATGCCGCGCGTACTGCCGCTGCCACGGGCCAAATCACCCAGGTCAGTCCCCAACTGAAGGACAGAAAGCTCCAACTCAGGTATATACAGGTCACCGTGGGCCAGTAGACGCTCATAAAAAAATCAACCGCCGGATCCTTGTAGCCGTTGACATTTTTCTGGGAGGTAAACTGATTTCCTCCCACCGTCTCCCTGTCATTTGGCCCCAGGAGTGTGGTAAACGCCGATTTTCTGAGGGATGACATGACTATCATCGCAACACCCGCGGCGATCAGCGCAAACGTGACGGCAACGCCATGCGATTCGTTTACATCTATATAACAAAGTATCACTACAGGACAGACCGATACAATGCATAATGCGATGCCGATGGCGAGCATACGGATGTGCCTGGTACTTTCGTACATATACATATCATTCACCAGCTTTAGATCCTCGTAATCCAGCTGACACGGGGTCTTCTTCAGGAATGACCACTTCGACATGGCCGCGGAACTCATTATAATGATCACCACTCCCAGCGCAATCATCAGAAACATGCAAACCACTCCGACACCCTTCAGATCGAATATCGAAAGCTCTGCCACCACCGCCAGAGACAATATGAACAAGCCCACCGCTATGCCCATATAAAGCGCGTTCTGTCTGCTGTCGGAGAGATAATCTCTCGTCATCTCCCCGGACACCTTTGTCCGATCCACCCCCTGCTCTCTCATGCGAAAGTACTCGGGTTCAAACCCCAGCTCAGACGCCAGCTCCTCGATGCTCCCGCACTCTGCAATGACCTTTGCCAGTGCCTCCTCCTCGCTCATGCCCTCTAAGATAAGTGCCTGATACTTGTCCTCCAGCATGGAATAGAGCTCTTCTTTTGCTTTTTGTACATTTGGCGTATTGGGCAGACTTTGGAACATCGTCTCCAGATAATTTCCAATAATGTCCATCTCGTCCTCCTACATTATGAAGCGACTGACCACATCGCTGACCAGAGTCCACTCATCACAAGCGGATCTGTAATATGCTTCACCATTGTCCGTCAGAGCGTAATATGTGCGGCGCTTGCCGCTGTCCTCCCCCACATCCGTGTATGAGTGCACCAGTCCATTTTTTTTCAACCTGCTGAAGGCAGAATACAATGTCGTCTCCTTGATGCGGTATTTCCCCTCGGTGATACGGGTGATCTCCTTTGATATCTCGTAACCGTAGGACGGTCCTCTCTTCAGGATGTATAAGATCATGGTATCGTGATAGCCTCTGATACCATCACTCGAGATCTCTGCCATCCACTCCTCCTTTACTCTATCTGTAGTTGATACGACAGTCGTAGTATATCTGTCGTAGTAAAATGTATCATCCCTTTTTTCCATTGTCAACCATTATTTCTTGTGATACATTTATTTTCGGGTATAAGCAGTTTTGACCCCATTTTTTTATAAGCACATTTCGATATCACAAGTATAGCAATCGAAAAATAACCGGACTAATGCGAAGAATACTTGACCGAGAGTGTGTACTCGAAAACGCAGGCGCAGCAAACGTCAAAACGAAAAGAGTTTTGTCTTTTGCTATAGTCAATGATTGCTATACTGTCAGGAGACACTTAATGGATGACATGAGCGCCCGCATACTTGAGATCAAGGATAAGGGCAGTGAACAGGAGCTAAACTCATTCATAGCAGACAACAAAAGCTTCATAATCGGAGCGGCTTCCAGAGTTGCCGGCAGATATATCAGCGAATCGGACGACGAGTATTCCATCGCCCTAATCGCCTTTTCGGAAGCCATAAACTCCTATGACGAAGCAAAAGGATCCTTTCCCGGACTGGCGAGAACCATCATCAAAAGACGCCTCATCGACTTCATCAGATCCGAGAGCAGACACAGGAACGAGCTTTCCGTCGAACCCTTTGTCATGGATGCGGATCTCTCCGATGAGGAGGAAGTGTCAGGTCTCTCCATGGAGGTTCTCCACAGGACCGCTGAGATAGGCACCGAAAGCAATCCCGGCACCCCCGGCTTTAACCCTCATGCCGAGGAAATCGAAGCCGTCCAGCAGATTCTGGCTCCCTACAATTTCTCCCTCTTTGACCTGTCCGACTGCTCCCCCAAGGCCGAAAAGACCAGGGTTCATTGTGCGGCGGCGGTGAACGCCCTGCTTGATGACAGAGAGCTGTTTGACTCCATGAGAGAAAAAAGAACGCTCCCCATGAAGGATCTAGTGAACGCCTGCAAGGTCTCAAAAAAGATCCTTGACAGACACCGCAGATACATCATCGCGGCCGCGGAGATATTGAACGGAGACTACCCTCTGATGCACGAGTACATGTCATTCATCAGAACATCATTAAAAACAAAGAACAGGTGATAGGAATGAAGGGACTGGTATTGGAAAAAAGAAACGGAATATCTGCCGTCATGACTGAAGACGGGATAGTCCGTAAAGTTAATAAGATCTACCGGGTGGGCGAGACCATAGAAGTGGATGACTCTCTAATGATCAAGGATAAAAGTCGCTCCAGAAAAAGCAGGACAATGAGTAGGATCATCGCAACGGCTGCCTCTGTTATGCTTCTGCTATTGGCGGGCGGCGTCAGCTACGAGACCGCCTTCGCCAGCACCTATGTGTCTGTAGATGTGAATCCCTCCATCGAGTTTGCGCTGAACCGCATTGACAGAGTGATCGGCGTAACCGCTATAAACGAAGATGCAGAACCCATCGTAGAGCAGTTGAATTCCTCTTCCGTGGGCTTTAACACCCTCGACGAGGCGCTGGAAAAAACCGCCTCCATCCTGAAAGAAAATAATTATCTTACCACCGATACAAATGTAATGCTGGTAGATATAGCTTCCGACGACGACAGTGTAAAAGAAAAACTCATGGAACACGCCAGACGCGGCATCGAGTCCATCAGGAAAAATGAGGGGATGGATGAGGTCGAATTCTATATAGATACGGCAAGCATGCACGACCGTGAGGAGGCTCAAAGCGAGGGCATGAGCATCGGACGCTACAAAGCCATGAAGGAGGCGGAGGCAACAGATGAAGCCCCCGCGGAGCAGGAACTCCCAAAAGAGACTCCCGATAAGCCCGCATCACAGGAGCTCACGACTCCTGATGAGACCACAGCCGCTCCACCTACACCTCAGGAACTGCCACAAGGTGAGGATACCGATAAACAAGAGATGACAGAATCTGTTTCTCCCGCAGAGCCATCATCTGAAAATAAAGATACATCCGAAGAATTCAGGAAAATGCCGGTGGAGGAGCTCATAGAATCTCTGCCCGGGGCAGAAGAGGTTGAGCCCGCCGGAGAGAGTCAGACGCCTAAGCAACAGACAAATCAGCCTCCGGAAGGACAACAGCCATCTGAATCCCAACAACAGCCTGAAATAATGCAGCCGGAAGGACAGCAACCGGAGGATAACCGTCAGCAGGCAGGACTGCAACCTGCGGTTGATCAGCCGGAAAACACAACACCGTCTGATCAGCAAACAGAAGGGAACCAGCCTCCCACAGGAGGTCAAGATCAGCCCTCCGCAGCAGATCAGCCCGGGAGAACAGAGCCACCCGCAGAGGATCAGCCGGAAGGCGCAATGCAGCCACCTTCGGGAGGGTCAACCGAACATACAAATGATCCAATAGGACAGCCGGGGGAAATGTCTCCCGGCAATGCCCCATTTATAGGACCGGGACAGAGAGGAGTATGATATGGATTACAGGATAGAGAGAGATTCACTGGGAGAGATACAGGTTCCCGCCAATGCCCTCTGGGCAGCGCAGACACAGCGCTCCTATGAGAACTTTGCCATAGGCACGGAAACCATGCCGCGTGAGGTCATCGACGCCTTCGCATACTTGAAAAAGGCCGCAGCAAAGGCAAACAACAAATGCGGAAAGCTGAGCGACGAAAAATGCGACACCATATCAAAGGTCTGCGACGATATCCTCTCCGGTGCTCTCTACGATTCCTTCCCCTTAAAGGTATGGCAAACCGGATCCGGAACCCAGTCAAACATGAATGTGAATGAGGTCATCGCAAACCAAGGAAATGCACTGCTCGGTAAAAAAAAGCTCCACCCCAACGATGATGTCAACATGTCGCAATCTTCAAACGACACCTTCCCCACTGCCATGCATATCGCAGCTGTTCTCGCCACCGAGTCCGGGCTGATCCCCGCTCTCGATGCGCTGATCCACGAATTCGAGCGCCTGGAGAAAGAAAATTTAGGGCTGGTAAAGAGTGGAAGAACCCATCTCCAGGATGCCACTCCCATCGCTTTCTCCCAAGAGATAAGCGGCTGGCGCAGCTCCCTGGCGGAGAGCTTTGACATGATACGCGATTCCCTGGAATATATCCGAAAACTCGCCATTGGCGGAACCGCCGTAGGCACGGGATTAAACGCTTACAAGGGCTTCGATAAGGATGTGTGCAATGAGCTTAATATGCTTACGGGCGAAAGCTTCATTCCCGATGAAAACAAATTCCACGCCCTGACCTCAAAGGACGGCATCGTCTTCGTACACGGCGCGTTAAAGAGTTTGGCCGCTAATCTGATGAAGATCGCCAACGACATCAGGTGGCTCGCCTCCGGTCCGCGCCTGGGGCTTGGCGAGATAAATATCCCCGCAAACGAGCCCGGCAGCTCCATCATGCCCGGAAAAGTCAATCCCACGCAGTGCGAGGCAGTTACCATGGTGGCTGTCCAGGTCATGGGAAACGACGCTGCCATAGGCTTTGCAGCCAGTCAGGGAAATTTCGAGCTGAATGTTTTTATGCCCGTCATAATTTACAATTTTCTCCAGTCAGTCAGACTCCTGGGTGATGTGTGTGTTTCTTTCAGGGAAAGATGTGTACAGGGCATAACCGCAAACCATGAAAGGATGCACGACAATCTCTACCGCTCGCTGATGAATGTCACGGCTCTCTCACCCATCATCGGCTATGACGCCGCCGCGAAAGCCGCAAAGAAGGCACACACTGACGGTACAGACCTAAAGACCGCGGTACTCGCCCTCGGACTTATGACTGAGGAGGAATTTGACAAAAATTATCATCCGGAAGAAATGGTGTAGAAACTTTCAGACATGTATGCTAATATGTTAGCATTATGAAAAAATTAAGTTTTAAGACAACTGTAAAGATACTGTTTTTCTTCCTTGTAGTTATGATAATCATAGCTTTCATCGGAGCGCAGTTCTTACTGCCTCCGGATACTCCGCTCATCGGCGGCAGCCTGCGCACGCTGGATGTGACGCTGACCGCCACCGATAGTACTGTAGCAGGTGACACCGTAAGTGTTCTGGATGTCACTATTCCTGCGGATATCACCGAAAACGACAATACTATCTATATCATCTCCAGCGAGATGCATGTCTATGTGGATGGTGAAAAAAGAATAGATTACGAGGGCGCCATCGAGCGCTCCCACGGAAAGACTGCCACTGCATTTGTAGAAGTCCCAATATCCACAGCTGACGCCGGAAAACAGCTCACCGCGGATATAGCGGTAGATCCGGGCGGGATCTCAAATGTATACTTAGGAGACCGCTTCGCTTTTTGGCGGCTGATGATAGACAATTATGTCCCCGAGTTCTTAGTCGGCATCATCGCCCTGGCTCTCGGCCTGGTTGCCATCCTGGGCGGTGTCTGCGGAGCTCTGGTCAGCCACAGATATATCTCCATCATAGATCTCGGTGTCGGCGTATCCATCACCTCATCCTGGATCATCACTAACTCAGTATTCAGACAAATTATTTTCCCCAGCCTGTCAGTTACCTCAAATATCCCCTTCATAATCATAGCTTCCATGGCTTATCCATACTTGAGCTATGTGGATTCCATACAAAAGGAGCGCTATAGCAGGATAATCCGTGTCATACAGATCTTTGATCTGTCGGTGCTCATTTTCAATCTGATCCTGTATATATTTGACATAGATAAAATATCCAATTTCTTCATACTGACTGCAGGTAGCGCCGCGCTCTCAATGCTGATTATCCTGATCACGCTAATACTCGATATCATAAACAAAAGCATAAAGGATTACCTCTACGCGGCAATAGGTCTTTTTTGCGTCATGGGGGCGGGCATCATACAAATCGCCATGTATTTCAGCAGATCCGGAGTTTTCAGCGGCTTCGTGGTGGCTCTCGGACTCATTGAAATGGTATTTTTCTCCATGGTGCACGCCTTTCTGGATTTCTCGCGCCTGACCGTCACCACCGCCGCTGCCGTGGCCTCCAACAAGGCAAAGGACAACTTCCTGGCGAACATAAGCCACGAGATCAGAACACCCATAAACGCAATCCTCGGAATGGACGAGGTGATCCTGCGGGAAACCAAGGATGAGCAGATCCGGGGTTATGCCCTGGATATCCAAAACGCGAGCAAAAACCTGCTTGCCATCGTAAACGACATCCTGGATTTCTCAAAGATCGAGTCCGGCATGATGGACATCGTGCCAAAGGAGTACGATGTGAGAAGCCTGTTCCACGACATTCTGCTGATGATCCGCATAAAGGCCGATGAAAAAAAGCTTTCACTCGTGCTGGATGTGGATGAAAATATTCCCTCATTTCTCTACGGGGACGAAAAGCGTATCCGTCAGGTGTTTGTTAATCTCCTGTCAAACGCTTTGAAATACACCGATTCCGGCACCATCACCTGGTCCGTCAGCTGTGAGAAACGCGGTAACTCGGTTCTCTTAAAGGGAACGGTGAAGGACACCGGCATCGGAATGAAACCTGATGATCTTACTCACCTATTTGACAGGTTTATCAGAGTCGACAAAAACAAAAACTACAATGTGGAGGGAACGGGGCTCGGTCTGGCCATCACCTCCCAGCTTCTCAATCTAATGGATAGTAAGCTCAATGTGGTGAGCGAATACGGCGTCGGATCCACCTTTTCTTTTGAGCTGATGCAGGAGATAGTGAATCCCGAGCCGGTGGGTAATATATCAAACATCACGGATTACCAGCCCGCCCTCATCAAAAGCGACAAGATCAAGCAATTCAGAGGCGAGGGCCGCATACTGGTGGTAGACGACCAACGCATGAACAGAAAGGTTATCATGAACCTGCTGAAAAACACAGGGCTCACCATAGAAGAAGCCGAGAGCGGCATGGAATGCCTGATGAAGACCACAGAAAAGAAATACGATATGATACTGCTCGACCACATGATGCCGAAGATGGATGGAATAGAGACTATGGAACATCTCAAGGACGACGGCACCATGCAGGGACGCCCAATCGTCATCGCAATGACGGCAAATGCTGTCAGAGAGGCCGAAAAGAGCTATATCGAAAAGGGCTTCGACGGATACCTGAGCAAGCCTGTACTGCCTGAGGAACTGAACAGGGTTCTCTTCAGATGGCTAAAAAGCTGTATCACGGAGGAGAACGAGGCCGATACGATATCATCAAAAGTCACGGCCACGGCTTCTCCGGAAACTTCCGCAGCAGAGGAGCAGAATACCGGGGATACACCCGAAAACAAGAACCTTACCGCTTTCAGGGATTGGCTGGTCTCTCACCCGGAACTAAAAAAAGACTACGCAACGCAGTTCTATCCCGATGAAAAGCAGTATTATCTCGGGCTCACGGATTTCTATGAGGAGATATACCCCACGGGCGACAAGCTCGATGATATATTCCTGGGGTTAGGGAATGAGAGTTCCCTTGACGATTACCGCATCCAGGTTCACGCCATGAAATCCATGGCCTACAGCATAGGCGCCGTATCTGTGGGCGGAGTTGCAGAGCTCCTGGAGACTGCTGCGAGAAAGGAAGATCGTGATGTTGTGACAGGTGTCACATCCCATTTCCTGGCTGCCTGGTTTTCACAGAAGGAACAGCTCGGTGACATTGAAAAGCTTCGAAATACGATAATTAACTGGTAACTGATCAAGGAGGCGTAAAATGCGAAAAATACTACTTGTTGGAGAACTGGGCACTGCGCTGATGTCCATGGCCGATATGCTCTCGGATGAGTTCTGGATGCAGCTGGCGCCGGAGGACGCCGCCATGGCAAACCGTCTGCGAAGGATTTTTAATCCGGATCTCGTAATCTGGAGCGGCTGCTTAGGCACTGCGAAATCCGATATTGAAAATATGATACGGGACACCCTCAAAATGAACCGTCCGCCGGTTCTCGGTATGTCCACGCCCGATACCGTAGAATCCATGAAGCTGCTCGCCGCGGATTTCCCCGGCTTTGAATATGTACCGAGACCCACCACAAAATCATCCCTGATTGACGCATGCAAGATCAAGCTTGGAATGATGAAGGATGACAGGCCTCTGCCGAAGTCAGAGAGAAAGAGTGTCCTGGTTGTCGATGACAATGCGCTGGAGACGCGGAGGATCACGAGAATACTGACAGACAAATACAATCTCATCACCGCATCAAGCGGAAATGAGGCTATAGAAAAGGCCACAGATAATATGCCGGATGTGATTTTGTTAGATTATGAAATGCCGGGAATGAATGGAAGGGATACCTTTATGATGATGAAACAGCTGGAATCCCTGGAAAAAATACCTGTCATCTTTCTGACGGGAGTGAATGACAGGAGCCAGATCGTGAAGGTTTTGGATCTGAATCCCTACAGCTACATACTAAAGCCCCCAATTCCCGATCAGTTGCTCCAGCTGCTGGAAAAAGCGCTGGGAGGTGATAAATGATCTCCCCGGCTAATTCTTTTTGATCTTATTTCTTTATTACAGGATATGGCGGTATAACCGTTTTTACGGAGCCCGGTACTGTCCAACGAAGTGAGTTGTTGACAGTACTGACATCCGACTAAAGTAAGTCAAATATTAAACTGGCGTTATTAGAGGAGGAACAAAAAGAGGCAGACATGAGAGACATAATCATAATCGGTGCAGGCGTGACAGGCTGTGCCATCAGCTACTACCTAAGTGAATATGAAACCGACATACTGGTGCTGGAGGCGCATTCCGATGTGTGCGAGGGCACCTCAAAGGCAAACAGCGGCATCATCCATGCTGGCTTTGACGCAAAGCCCGGCTCAATGAAGGCAAAATTAAATGTGCGTGGCAGCGAGCTCACCAGGCAGCTGTCCAAAGAATTAAAATTCGGCTATATTCCCTGCGGATCGCTGGTTCTGTGCTTTGATAGAAACAAACTGGAGGAGCTTGAGGAATTAAGGGAACGCGGAGAAAAGAACGGTGTCAAGGAACTTCGTATATTGTCGCACGACGAGATCCTTGACATGGAACCACAGGTAAATGAAAATGTAGTAGCCGCCCTCTACGCTCCCACCGGAGCCGTGGCAGATCCCTTTGACATGACGACGCGATTCGCAGACAGCGCATCTCTTCGCGGAGTTGAATTCCGATTAAACAAAAAGGTTACAAATATAGAGAGAATAGATGATCACTATAGCCTTTATGTCAAAGATGAAGTCTTCGAGGCGAAAATGATAATAAATGCAGCCGGCTTATACGCAGATACCATCCACAATCTTGTGAGCAAAAAAAAAATAAAGATTACTGCCCGCCGGGGTGAATACATGCTCCTGGACAATTCCCACGAAGGCTTTGTGACGCATACCATTTTCCAGCTCCCGGGCGACTACGGCAAAGGAGTGCTGGTCACTCCCACTACCCACGGCAATATCCTGGTAGGTCCGAACGCCTGTGCATTGGAGAACAAAGAGGACACCGACACTACATCTGAAGGCTTGTCCTATGTCAGAGAAAGTGCATCAAAAGCGGTGAAGGACATACCCTTCTATGATGTGATAACCGGATTTGCAGGACTTCGAGCGACCCTCACCTCTGAGGAGGATCATGATTTTTTGATAGGAGAACCCTTTGACGCTCCCGGATTTATTGACGCGGCAGGCATAGAGTCCCCGGGGCTCTCAAGCGCCCCCGCAATTGGTGAGATGGTAACGAAAATTGCCGCAGACAGATTACATTTGAAAAAGAAGGAAGGGATACTTCCGATATATCGCGATGACAAAAACCCCCACCCCGAAGACAACAATATCCTGTGCAGATGCAGAAATGTCAGCGAGGGAGATGTGATCCGCGCCATAAAAAGACCTGTTGGGGCAACTACCACCGACGGCGTGAAAAGGCGTACCTTTGCCGGCATGGGCAGATGCCAGTCGGGCTTTTGCAACCCGAAGGTTGTGGAAATACTGGCTCGTGAGCTGGGAATCCGCAAGGAATGTGTAACCAAGAATGATGAGGGCTCATGCCATCTGGAGGGAGACTTAAATGACAGAATATGACCTGATAGTAATAGGAGGCGGACCGGCGGGAATGGCATCCGCCCTCTCTGCGCACCGCAAAGGTGTTGAAAAGATACTGATAATCGAACGGGACAGGGAGCTGGGAGGCATCCTGAACCAGTGTATACACAGCGGCTTCGGCCTTGATACCTTTCAAGAGGAACTGACCGGACCGGAGTATGCCCACAGATTTATAAAAAAAGTATTTGACGAAAAAATAGAATATATGCCAAATACCATGGTAATCAACCTGGACAGCGAAGAAGGCACCGTGAGCGCTACCGTAAGAAACATCAGCCACGGAGAAAAGATTATCACCGCGCACGCGGCCGTCCTCGCCATGGGCTGCCGCGAAAAGCCGAGAGGCGCCTTAAACATCCCCGGCAGCCGTCCCGCAGGTATCTTTTCCGCAGGAACAGCCCAGAGATATGTAAATATAGAAGGAAAGCTCCCCGGGAATAAGATCGTGATACTGGGCTCCGGAGACATAGGACTGATCATGGCCAGACGCTTATCCCTGGAAGGCGCGAAGGTCGAGTGCGTGGCAGAGATAGCCCCCTACTCGGGAGGACTCCGGAGAAATATCGTGCAGTGCCTTTTCGACTACGACATCCCCCTTCTGCTCTCTCACACCGTGACAAATATACACGGAAGAAAGCGCATCACCGGCGTCACCATACAAAAGGTCGATGAAAATTTCAAACCCATAAACGACACTGATAAATATTATGAATGCGACACCCTCCTGCTCTCGGTCGGACTGATCCCCGAGAACGAACTGACTGCAAAAACGGGTGCCGAGATGGATCCCGTCACCAGAGGTCCAAAGGTAAACGATAAGCTCATGACCACAGTACAGGGCGTATTTGCTTGCGGAAATGTCCTCCATGTCCATGATCTGGTGGACAATGTGACAAAGGAAGCCCTAAAAGCCGGAGAATACGCGGCCGACTATGTGCTCTACGATGAGTACGAGAAAAAAATCCCCTGGGGAGACGCGGTTCGCCCGCCCATTCCTCAGAAGGAAAAAAATACTGTGCCCGAGGATATGGACATAACTCATCAGGTAATCTGCGTGAGATGCCCCAACGGATGCCTCATCACGGCAGACGATAATATGAATATTTCAGGCAACAAGTGCAAACGCGGCGAGGAATATATAATAAACGAGCTGACAAAGCCCAGGAGATCCATCTCCTCCACCGTGTCAAATTCCGATCCCGACCACCCGAGGCTGCCCTGCAAGACAAAAGGAGATATTCCAAAGGACAAAATATTTGATGTAATGAAAGAGATAATACACCTGAGACACAATGGCAAAGCTCAGCCCGGAGACCTGTTGATAGAAAACACCGCAGATACCGGCGTGGACATCGTTGCAACCGGGGAGGTTTAAATATGGCAGAATACATAATGGCTCTGGATCAGGGCACTACAAGCTCCAGATGCATACTTTTCGATCATGAAGGAAATATGAGATCCGTCGCCCAGAAAGAATTTCAGCAGATATATCCCGAACCCGGCTGGGTGGAACACGATCCCTTCGAGATATGGTCCTCAATGCTCTCCGTCTGTACCGAGAGTATGGCGAGGATAGGCGCCACCGTGGCGGACATTGCGGCTATCGGTATCACAAACCAGAGAGAGACCACCATCGTATGGGATGCCTCCACGGGGGAGCCTGTATACAATGCCATCGTATGGCAGTGCAGGCGCACCGCTCCAAAGGTAGACTCTCTGATTAAACAGGGTTATGGCGATGATATCAGGAAAAAGACAGGGCTCGTTCCCGACGCCTATTTCTCCGCCACAAAAATAGCCTGGATCCTGGATCATGTGGATGGAACAAGGGACCGGGCTAAAAAAGGCGAATTGCTGTTTGGCACGGTGGACACTTGGCTGATCTGGCATCTGACGGGCGGAAAGCTGCATGTGACAGACCGCACCAACGCAAGCCGCACCATGCTCTACAATATCCATGATCTGACCTGGGATAATGACCTGCTAAAAATGCTGGATATCCCTAAGGCAATGCTCCCCGAGGTAAAAAGCTCAAGCGAGATCTACGGCTATACGGACACTTTGGTTCTCGGCGGCAAGATCCCCATAGCCGGCATCGCCGGAGATCAGCAAGCCGCACTCTTCGGCCAATGCTGCTTCGACAAGGGAGATGTGAAAAACACCTACGGCACGGGATGCTTTCTTTTGATGAATACGGGAGAGAATGCCATACATTCCGGCGAGGGCATGATCACGACCATTGCTGCCACCGGTAGGGATTCGGTGCAATACGCCCTGGAGGGTTCTGTTTTTGTGGCCGGAGCCTGCGTCCAGTGGCTGAGAGACTCCCTACGCATGGTAAAAAGCGCTGCCCAGACAGAAGAGAGCGCCGCAAAGGTCGACGATACGGAGGGAGTCTATCTGGTTCCCGCATTTGCCGGGCTCGGAGCGCCCTATTGGAATTCCTACGCCAGAGGCGTGATGGTAGGAATGACCAGAGGGTTTACAAAAGAGCACTTTATCCGCAGCGCACTCGAATCCATAGCTTATCAGACCGTCGATGTGCTCCGCGCCATGGAGCGGGACATAAAATCTTCCATCAGGAACCTGAAGGTGGACGGCGGCGCCAGCGCCAATGATTTTCTGATGCAGTTTCAGGCGGATATTCTGGATGTGTCAGTCTACAGACCTTCATGCATAGAGACTACTGCCCTCGGGGCTGCCTATCTGGCAGGTCTTGCGATCGGCTATTATAAGGACACGGACGAAATACGCTCCAACTGGGCTCTTCAGAGGGAATTTACCTCCTCCATAGAGTCCGGGTACAGAGAAAAACTGCTGAAAGGCTGGAAAAGAGCGGTTCACTGCGCCCTCGCCTGGGCTGACACAGAGGCTGGCAACGAATAAATTTTGATTAAACCTATGAAAACCAGCCAACTTCCATATTTCGGTATACCTTATATACTGCCCTACGCAAAAAAATACAAAAACAAGCTCATCATCATGGTGATCCTCGGTTTCTTAAGCAGTCTCCTGGATGCTGTCGACCCTCTGTTCAACAGATTTGCCCTGGATCAAATGGTAGCTTTACACGACCTGTCGCCGCTGCCTGTATTCATCACCCTGTACATGATCTCCATCGTGATACGTACGGTATCAAACTATGTCTGCACCTACTTCGGCGGAGGCGTTGAGGTATCAGTAAACAGAGACCTGCGTGACGCCGCCTTCTCACACCTGCAGACCCTTGGATTTTCCTATTTCAATCAGAACAGTGTCGGTTATATCCATGCCCGCGTTATGAGCGATACGGCAAAGCTCGGCACTCTGTTTTCCTGGTCTCTGATCGAGGGTGTCTGGCACGGAGCTTATCTTGTCGGTGCGGTAGCGGTGATGCTGGTTATCAACCGGAAGCTTGCTCTTTTGATGCTCCTGATTCTCCCCGTTGTAGCCCTGCTTTTCTCCTTCTTCCAGAAGAGGATGATCAAAGTAAACCGTCAGGTTCGCGAGATTAACAGCCGTATCACGGGCAACTTCAACGAAGGCATTACCGGCGCCAGGACGATTAAATCTCTGGTGATTGAGGAGAAAATCGAAGAAGATTTTCGAAAAGACACTGCCGCTATTCGGAAAAAAACGGTGGAGTCCGCGCGCCTTCGCGGCCTCTTTGCCGCAACAACGGCTTTTGCCTCTTCTCTTGCACTTGCTATCCTGCTCTGGCAGGGAGGCGTGATTGCCGAGTCGGATATCGGTACCTTCTCCCTGTTTATGTCTTATGCCCAGGGAATGATGGAACCGTTGCGCTGGCTTGTGGATGTGATTTCCGATCTGATTACCGGCCAGGCGAATATCGAGCGCTATACAAGGCTCCTGTCAACACAGTCCG
>CALFUE010000024.1 GCA_937916345.1 uncultured bacterium | reverse complement strand
CCACACCGAAAGTGTTGCAACAGTAGACCAGAACGGTGAAATTACTGCAATAGGAGAGGGAACTGCTGTAGTATATGCAGTTTTCAAAAGCAGGGTATTAAGTTTTCTTGTAAACGTTACTGTTGACGAGCCTGATATAATTACTACCGATTTGGGTACGGCAAATCTTAATAATTCGCAAAATGTCGTTACTCTTGAACTTGAAAACATTCCTGAGGGGACTATAGTATGGAGCAGTTCTGATGAATCGGTTGCGGTAGTTGACCAGACGGGAAAGGTCACGGCAAAAGGAAGCGGAACATGTCAGATTATTGCTACAATAGGAAATTATGTATATACTGCAACTATAGTTTCGGAGTATGTTCCTCAGACCGAAGAAGAAAAAATACAGGAAGTAAGTGCAGGCACAATAGAACTTTCAAATACAAGGGTATCTACAAATTCCTTCTAGGAAGGGTAATGGTGGTGGACAATCTGGACCACGCAAACGCCATAGCCAGAAAATACAATTTCTCGCTGCATCTCGTGACACTGGAGGGCGAGTACCTAAATCCCGGAGGCTCCATCTCCGGTGGTGCCTTCAAAAACAAGAGCAATCTCCTGGGGCGCAGCAGGGAGCTGAAGGACTTAAAACTCGAGGTTGAGAAGCTCAAAAGCACCTTTGAGGAGGCACAGCGGCGTATCGATGATATAGCGACAGCTGTGGAGTTGTCAAAGGATGATGTTGAGTCTCTGAGGGAGGATCTCCACGAGCTGGATGTAAACTTAAGTTCTGCGAAGGTGAGATATGACCAGTTGAAAAGCAGGGAGGAAGAAAAGAAAAATGCTTCCGAAAAGCTCAACGAGGAAAAGAATGCCATCACGGCAGAGATCGATGAGCTGATCGCTTTGCAGGAGGAAGGCACAAAAAAGGCGGAAGAGATATCTGCCGAGAAGGAGAGCCTCACGGGGGCTGACAGCGACACCAGCGAAGAGATCGAGAGGCTTACCGAAGAGGTAGAAAAGGAAAAGCAAAAATACCAGTCGGTTCAGATAGAGGAGGCAAAGAAGAGATCTGCCTACGATTTCGCCGGGCAGAATATTATAAGACTGACCGATGAGATTAAAGAGCTTGAGAATGAAAGGATCACCATCGTAGAGCAGCTGAAGGAGCACGAGTATGACCGCGCCCGGATAAATAGTGAGATAGAGGAGGCAAAGGCTGCCATAGCTGTAAGCTCTGAGGAGATAGGGAGACTCGAGCTCATCTCAAAGGAAAACAGTGAGATAAGAGATAAGCTTTCCACTGATAACAAAGAATTTTTCGTAAAGAGCGATGAGATAAATACCAGACTCGGAAATCTGGAAAAGGAGCTGATAAGACTCAGTGACAGAAAGAAGAGGCTGACGGACAGCAAGGATGCTCAGGATGCCTACATCTGGGACGAGTATGAGCTGACACTTCACAACTGCGAGACTATGAGGGATGAAAAATACGATTCCCTTCCCGCGTTAAAGAGGCAGATCAGTGCCATAAAGGATGATATAAAGGCGTTAGGTCCCGTAAATGTCAACGCTATTGAGGATTACAAGGAGCTCTTTGAGAGGCATGAGTTTATGACCACTCAGAGGGACGATCTGATAGAGGCGGAAAAGACATTGAAGGATCTGATAAAAGAGCTGGACGAGGGAATGAGAACCCGTTTTGCCGCAAAGTTCGAAGAGATAAAGGTCGAGTTCGATAAGGCTTTCAAGGAACTCTTCGGAGGCGGAAAGGGCGAGCTCTCATTAATGGAGGACGAGGATATATTGGAGGCGGGCATCCGCGTCATCGCGCAGCCCCCCGGAAAGAAGCTTCAGAATATGATGATGCTCTCCGGAGGTGAGAAGGCGCTGACAGCCATAGCGCTGCTCTTTGCTATTCAAAATCTGAAGCCTTCGCCATTCTGTCTGTTGGACGAGATCGAGGCGGCTCTGGACGATTCAAATGTGGATCGCTTTGCCAAATACCTGAAGAAACTCTCGGACAAGTCGCAGTTTATAGTCATAACCCACAGGAGGGGTACCATGAATTCTGCTGACTGTCTCTACGGTATCACGATGCAGGAGAAGGGTGTTTCCGCCCTGGTATCCGTCAGCCTTATCGAGGCGGATATCGACAGGGAAGAGCGTGAGAATAAAAAGAAAAGGGAGTAGCGGAAATGGGATTTTTTGACAGGATGAAAAACGGCCTCTCAAAATCCAGAGGCGGGATATTAGGCACTATCGCCCAGGTTTTTTCGGGTGCTGACAGGATAGACGAGGATTTTTACGAAGAGCTCTTAGAGATTATGGTGGCCTCCGACATGGGTTACGAGGTCAGCGAGCGCATACTTGACAGCCTCCGTGTAAAGGTGAAGGAGCAGCATATCAAAGCGCCGGTGGAGGCGAAAGAACTCTTAAACAATTCCATAAAGGAGATTATGGCCGTCGATGAGACTGCTTATGATTTTGAGGAAAAAAAGACTGTCATACTCTTTGTAGGAGTTAATGGCGTCGGAAAGACCACCACGGTGGGAAAGCTCGCCGCCCATTTTTCCGGGAAGGGCAAGAAGGTGATGATAGCAGGAGCAGACACCTTCCGGGCAGCTGCAAAGGAACAGCTTGATGTCTGGGCGGAAAGGAGCAATGTTCCTATTATCAGCGCAGGAGAGGGAGCTGATCCCGGCTCGGTCGTTTTTGATGCCATATCCGCAGCAAAGGCCAGGGGCACCGACATCCTTCTTGTGGATACCGCAGGGCGCCTTCAGAATAAGAAGAATCTGATGAATGAGCTCGAAAAGCTGAACCGCATCATTTCCAGGGAATGGCCCGATGCTGCTAGGGAGAATTATATAGTGCTTGACGCCACTACCGGACAGAACGCCCTGTCACAGATGAGGGAATTTTCCGGGGTGTGCGATGTGACCGGCATCGTCCTGACAAAGATGGACGGCACCGCAAAGGGCGGCATTGCGGTTGCCATAGCTTCAGGTTCGCAGATACCGGTGAAATACATCGGAGTGGGAGAGGCACTGGAGGATCTGGATCGCTTCGATCCGGCGCAATTTGTTGACGCTTTGCTTGGAAGTGAAGAGGAGAGAAATGATGACATCTGAGAAATTTGAGGAAGCATGTAAAAAGGTTTCCGAGGTGACGCTGGAGACAAAGCTTATATACAGCAATTATTATTCTGATATGACGGGAGGGCAGATTTATCTAAAGCCCGAGAATATGCAGTTTACCGGCGCATATAAGGTTCGAGGCGCATATTATAAGATTTCCACATTAAAGCCCGAGGAGAGAGAGAAGGGGCTCATCACCGCATCTGCCGGAAACCATGCCCAGGGAGTTGCCTACGCCGCAAAAAAATTCGGCGCAAAGGCTGTGATCGTCATGCCTACCACCACGCCCCTGATAAAGGTAAATCGTACCAAGGGCTACGGAGCCGAAGTCGTGCTCTGCGGCAATGTCTATGACGAGGCCTGCGAGAAGGCCTATGAGCTGGCAGAGGAGCACGGTTACACCTTCATACATCCCTTTGACGATACGGATGTGGCTGCGGGACAGGGAACCATCGCCATGGAGATTTTCAAGGAGCAGCCAATGGTTGATTATATCCTCGTTCCAATAGGAGGAGGAGGTCTGGCAGCGGGGGTATCGACTCTCGCGAAGATACTGAACCCAAAGATAAAGGTGATAGGGGTGGAGCCCGCCGGTGCTGCCTGTATGAAGGAGAGCCTGAAGGCAGGTCATGTGGTGGAGCTGCCCTCGGTTTCGACAATCGCTGACGGCACTGCGGTGAAAAAGCCCGGAGAGCATATTTTTCACTACGTAAAAGAAAATACAGATGATATAATAACTGTCGAGGATGATGAACTCATCGGGGCATTTCTCGATATGGTTGAAAACCACAAGATGGTGGTGGAAAACTCAGGGCTTTTGACTGTCTGCGCCTTAAGACATCTGGATCTTGCCGGCAAAAAGGCGGTCTGTGTTCTCTCTGGAGGAAACATGGATGTGATCACCATGTCTTCTGTGGTGAGCCAGGGGCTTATATTCAGGGACAGGATCTTCACCGTGTCCGTGCTGCTTCCGGATAAGCCGGGAATGCTGCATCGGGTGTCCGGTGTCATTGCGGATCTTTTGGGCAATGTCATAAAGCTTGAGCACAATCAGTTCGTCACGACCAATCGTTCCGCTGCCGTTGAGCTTCGCATCACATTAGAGTGTTTCGGTACTGAACACAAGAAAAAGATTATTGACGCTCTCGACGCGGAGGGCTACAGGCCTAAGCTGGTGCGTACCACGCTTTGATATTTGATTTTTTTGACCAAACAGGTTGTGTATGAGTAAATGAGGGTTTGCAATGGTTCAGAAGGATTATATCATTAAACATCCCATGCTTCTATGCACGGTGATAAGCGACATAAAAGATTATGTAAACACCACTCCGCACAAGGAGGTTTTTATCAGTATAATTGAGACCAGCTTTCCGGAGAAGGATGTGCGCGTCATGGTGGATGCCATCAGGATGGCTCTTCCTGAGGCAAAGATTGCAGGAATCTCCGTGGCGGCAATAGCTGATATACGCGTGGACGGTAAAGGTATCAGAATAAATGTCCTTCTCGCCGAAAGCTCCGATATAGAAGTTTTTACCTTTCCCTGCGAGCACGGAAATGAGCCGGAGCCGGCCGGGGTTCTAAATGCCATCTTAAACGAACGCCCCCTCGCGAAGGCTGTGTTTCTTCTGAGCTGTGATATGGGCTTAAATGTCACAAACTTCATTGAGACATCCATGGAAGGTCATGAAGATATCCCTCTCTTTGGAACCATGACCAGCCGCAGGATGCCGAGTACCATGTCCGTGGGCGGAATTGACCGCTTCAATATTTTCAAGGTCGGTGAGATACTCTTCGACAGGAGTCAGTGCGTTATAGGAGATGATATCCTGACCTGCGGATTTGTTGCGGCTGTTTTTTCAGGAGAGGAGCTGAATGTCCAGTCCAACTATGTCCTTGGGTGGCATGCCATAGGCCGTGAGATGGATGTGACGCTGGGAGCCAGAGAGGGGATGGGGGAGACCGTAGTCAGGGAGATAGACGGAATGCCTGCGGTGAACCTTTTTAATGAATATCTCGGGGTGCTCCCAAACGAAAACCTGATAAGCAATATCTGCGAATTTCCTTTAATGATAAACAGAAATGGCACCGACATCTGTCTGATACCCTTTGATTACGGTGCTGATGGGGAGGTTTATTTCAATACTACCATTCGCAAGGGCGAGAAGCTGCGTTTTTCCTTTGTCACTCATGATGATGCGCTGCAGGCCTCCATGGATTCCTGCGAGAGCATGGACAGATTTGTTCCTCAGGCGCTCTATCTTATCATGTGCGGAAACAGGATTAATTTTCTGAAGGAGGACGCGAAGCTGGAGTGGGAATGCTTTAAGGAGGGAAGCCCGGAATACGCCCTGATACACGGATCCAACGAGATCTGGTACAAGGGGGGCAAGGGAGGTATCTTAAACAGTGCTCATCTGGCCATAGGCATGAGGGAGACAAGGGATGAATCTCATCCGGCAGTAGTCCATGACCATGATTCCATTATAAGCGCGGGAATCAGAAAGAAGGGGATCGTGCCCCTTGCGGATCGCATGTCTGTATTTATGAACAAGATGACAACACAGCTTATCGAGGTGGCTGAGGAGGCAGAGACCGCAAACCGTGCGAAATCCTCTTTCCTCTCAAATATGTCCCACGAGATCCGCACTCCCATAAATGCGATACTTGGAATGGATGAGATGATCCTGCGGGAGAGCGGCGAGGATGCTGTGATAAAGTATGCGGAGGATATCAGATCAGCAGGTTCCAGTCTGCTGGGCATCGTAAACGATATACTTGATTTTTCAAAGATAGAAGCGGGAAAGCTCTCCATTATAAAGGTGGAGTACGAGTTTTCCTCAGTCATAAACGACCTCTACAATCTGGTCAGGAAGAGAGCCAGCGACAAGGGTCTGGCGATAAAATGGGAGGTGGATCCGACCATACCGTCAATTCTATACGGCGATGAGATCAGGTTAAAGCAGGTCATCACGAATATCATGACCAATGCCGTGAAATATACCGAGACGGGAACTATCACGGTTACCATAAGAAAAGATAAAATAGACAAAACCAAGGTTGAGGATGTCTGTACCGGAGATCTTCGGGGAAAGGCCTGCCTTGCCAGACCTGTAAAGCTCTACATCAGCGTGAAGGATACGGGCATAGGTATCAGGGAAGAGGACAGGGAAAAGCTTTTCTCTGCCTTCGAGAGAGTCGATGAAAAAAGAAACAGAAATATAGAGGGTACAGGTCTGGGCTTAAATATCACTGCGGGTTTGCTGCGCCTAATGGGAAGTCAGCTTGTGGTGGACAGCGTCTACGGAGAGGGATCGAACTTTTACTTCTACATCGTTCAGGGCATCGTGAGAGAGGATCCTATAGGAGATATCAATGAGCGCTTCGAGAAGAGCAGTAAGGAGCATAAGGCTTACCGTGAGAGTTTTACGGCGCCGGATGCCGTGATACTCGTGGTGGATGATACCCCCATGAACCTCGATGTGATGAAAAATCTACTGAAGCGCACCAAGATACAGATCGAGACCTGTGAAAGCGGTGAGGAAGCTTTGGAGATGGTGAGGAGAAAGGCTTATGATGTGATCTTCCTCGATCACAGGATGCCACACATGGACGGCGTGGAGTGCCTCGGCTTTATGAAGGAGATGGATGAAAATATGAGCAAGGCTTCGCCCGTTGTCGCCCTCACTGCCAACGCCATATCGGGAGCCAGGGAGGAATACCTGTCGGCGGGCTTCACGGACTATCTGACGAAGCCTATCGATCCCTCAAAGCTTGAGGACATGCTGATTCGTTATTTGCCGGGTAAACTGGTCAATATCGTATCGGATGACGAGGCAGCTGATGAGGAAGAAAAAGCTTCCGTGATACCGGAGTGGCTAAAGGAACTAAAAGGCATCGATGTAAAAGAGGGTGTAAGAAACCTGGGGGATGAGAACGGTTATTTAAATGTACTCACCAATTTTTACACTGCTGCGCCGGGAAACCGCGCTGAGATAGCATCTCTTTACGGTAATGAGGACTGGGAAAACTATACGATAAAGGTTCACGCCCTCAAATCCTCCGCCAGGATAGTTGGAGCCGCGGAGCTCTCGGAGCGCGCGAGACTTCTTGAAATGGCAGGAAATGAAAAGGATATTGAGACCATAGAGAGAGATAATGACTCCCTGTTAAAGCTCTATGATGATGTGATCGCCTCCCTGTCACCTTTGGGTGATGAGAGCGTTGATGATCTGCCGGAGGCGGATCCCGATGAAGTGTCGGATGCGTTTATCGCTTTGATTGACTTCGCCGGCGCAATGGATTACGAGCTCACCAGGATGGTGCTGGATTCCATGAAGGAATACCGCCTTAAACCGGAGGATAAAAAGGTTTTTGATGAGATTGAGAAATTGTTGATGTCCCTGGACTGGGATGGTATCAAGAAAGTTATAGAGGAGCGTAAAAATGAGTAGAGTTCTTGTGCTTAGTGATACATTGACATACACGGTGAGGGGACTTTTGATGAAGTTCAAGGGAGCAGGCATCGATGCGGAGTACGTCACCCCAAAGGTCAGGGAGCTGGAGCCAAAGATAGATACGGCAGAGCTTTTTCTCGTCTATTCCGAGGACAATATCAGCGATATGGCGGAGGCTTTAGTCTATATCAAGGACCGCTGTGTTATCAGTGACAAGAGAGTCATGATAGTCGGAACCAAGACGGACCACAGGGTTGCTGAGCAGCTGCTTACCGAGGATATTATCCAGAGCTTTTATGAGAAGCCCGTGGATCTGGTAAAGCTGGCTGAAAATGTAAGCGATTATCTGGACGAGGATTCCATTAGACTGCGCAGAAAGAGTATACTTATAGTGGATGATGATGTGTCCTATATGAGCATGATCTATGAGTGGCTGAACGGAACCTACAGGGTTTCCGTCGTCAATTCCGGCATGCAGGCCATCACCTGGCTGGCGAAGAACCACGCGGATCTGATCCTGCTGGACTACGAGATGCCTGTGATCTCCGGCCCGAAGGTTTTGGAGATGATACATTCCGAGGCAGAGACCGCATCCATTCCCGTAATGTTTCTGACGGGCAAAAACGACAGGGATAGCATCATGAGTGTCCTGGCGTTAAAGCCTGCGGATTATATATTAAAGACAATAAAAAGGGATGAGCTCAGGGAAAAGATAGAGACATTCTTTATCGATCAGGCCGTGAAGGGACTGTGACATTACACAAAGAGTCCCTCAATTACGGAGAGCATGAGATTTTTGACGATACCTTCGGAGAAATTGTTTTCGTAGATCTTTTTTGATGCATGAGCCATCAGGGAATAGCCTTCTATGTCGTCACAGAGTAGGACGGCATTTTTTATTGCATAGCCTATGGAAGCCGCATCATCAGGAGGGATCAGTATGCCGGATCTCCCATCCTCCAGGTAACCCGCCGCGCCGCAGACATCGGTTATGATATTGATTCTTCCCATCATCATCGCCTCCACCGCCACTGTCGGCATCGGATCGATGCGTGAGGGGATCAGCAGAAAATCACCGTATTTCATCAGCAGGAGCACCTCGGCTCTTGGCACTGAGGCTATCATTTTTACCTGATCGGGAAAGGTCTTAGAGAGAGCTCTCACGGGATTCAGAATTTTTGGATCATACATTTCCTCGTTTCCGCAGAATATAAACCTGCATCGCATGAAGATATCCTTTGGGAGTTCTCTAATGGCTGCCGCGGCCAGATCCTGTCCCTTGACCATGGAGTAGGTGCCGCAGATGAGAAACCTCACGGGAGCCGAAGTAAAATGCGTGAGCCATGGGTCGGAATTGTCGGGATCAATCTCGGCATCATCCATTCTTTTGACGCAGAAGGGCAGCAGAGGAAGGGTGACACCGTAGCGTTTCTCGATCACCCTGGACACATAGGAGCTGACGCAGACAGTGTGTATGTTTGAGGGCAGATGGGCGAAATCCGGCAGCACCTGCTTGAAATATTCGAAGTACTGTTCGCCCTCGTGGAGCCACCAGAGTACCGGGGTGACGGAACCTGCCAGGGCGTGTATTACCTGATAGGTGACAAGTGTGTTTGCCACTACAAGAGAGAAACCTGACGCGTATTTCGAGAAGTTTTCCCTGTCGTGCCAGAAATCATCCTTTATGGTGACAGAGATCCCCATATTACAGAGTTCTTCGGAGAGTTCCCCCTCCATCAGGGAAATGACCGTTATCTCGTGACCTTTGGAGGCTGCGAGGCGTATCATGTCAAGGAGTACTATGGGAGCTCCGGTTCTTGAGAGCTGGTGAGTGATGAATAGGATTTTTTTTGAGTCCATGCTTTGCACCTCTTAATGGATGTTGAGATAAGTATGGCACAGGAGGCACTAAAAAAAAAGTATTCACTTTTGCTGCCTGTTATGGTAATATACTCTCGTGTGTCAAGTGATAGATATTTTATCCGCAAATGGAGGATCTGTTATGGGTAAAGTTGCGATAATCACCGACAGTAATTCCGGCATTACCCTGAAGGAAGGGGAGAGCCTCGGCGTTAGAGTGGTACCCATGCCATTTTACATTGACGGAAAGTTGTACTACGAGGATATTGATCTAACTCAGGAGCAATTCTATGAATTACTCACCTCCGGGGCTGATATAAAGACCAGTATGCCTATAATAGGCGAGTTGACAGCCATGTGGGATGAGCTATTAAAGACCTGGGACGAATTGGTCTACATCCCCATGTCCAGCGGACTTTCAGGTTCCTGTCAGGCCGCGGCCATGATGGCGAGGGACTATCCCTATCATGGAAAGGTTCATGTGGTGGACAACCAGCGTATCTCTGTTACACAGAGGCAGTCGGTCATAGACGCCATAGAGCTGGCAAGGAATGGGAGGAGCGGATCGGATATAAAAATGATCCTGGAGGAAAACAAATTCCAGTCCTCCATATATATTATGCTTGATACTCTCTATTATCTGAAAAAGGGAGGCCGTATCACGCCGGCGGCGGCAGCCATCGGGACAGTCCTGGGATTAAAGCCGGTGCTTCAGATCCAGGGCGAAAAGCTGGACGCCTTCGCAAAGGCCAGAAACGTCAAGAGCGCAAAGCGCATCATGATAGAACAGATGAAAAAGGATTTCACTGGGCGTTTCCACAGTCCTCAGGGCAGCACCATGCACCTTGAGATAGCATACACAAAGGATCTGGTCACGGCAGAGGAATTCAGGGAGCAGGTGGTTTGTAACTTCCCGGGGATGGATATAGTGATGCAGCCGCTGTCACTTTCCGTGTCCTGTCACATAGGGCCGGGGGCGTTGGCGTTGGCCTGCTCAAAACAGATAGGTTATTAGATTTAACAGAATTATTAAAAAAGATCAGAGGAGACGAAAATGGTTAGAGCGATTGTTGGAGCAAACTGGGGAGACGAGGGAAAAGGCAAGATAACTGATATGCTGGCTGCGGAAGCTGATGTTGTCATCAGGTTCCAGGGCGGTGCCAACGCGGGTCATACCATAGTTATTGACGGAAGGAAATTTGCTCTTCACACGCTTCCCAGCGGAGTGTTCTACGACCATATCACAAATATCATCGGAAACGGTGTGGCTCTGGATGTGGGAAAACTTAAAGACGAGATAGACGACATCATATCAAAGGGCGCTAAGCCACCGAGGCTTCTGGTCTCAGACAGAGCCCAGATCGTGATGAGCTATCACAAGGATTTCGATGCCTACGAGGAGGAGAGGCTTGCAGGAGCATCCTTCGGCTCCACAAAATCCGGCATCGCCCCCTTCTATTCGGACAAATACGCAAAGATAGGTTTTCAGGTAAATGAGCTGTTTGATGATGAGATATTGTCGGAGCGTGTAAAAAAGATATGCGTCTTGAAAAATACCATGCTGGAGCATCTCTACAAAAAGCCGATTCTGACAGAGGAGGCTCTGATGGATGAACTCCACGGTTACAGGGATATGATAGCTCCCTATGTGGCAGATGTGTCATCCTTCCTGCATGATGCTATAAAGAATGGCAAGAATATCCTTCTGGAGGGACAGCTGGGCACCATGAAGGATACCGATCACGGCATCTATCCAATGGTCACATCATCCCACACCATAGCGGCTTTCGGCGCGGTGGGAGCTGGAATACCTCCATACGAGATAAAGGATATCGTGACGGTTGTAAAGGCATATTCTTCGGCGGTTGGCGCAGGAGAGTTTGTCAGTGAGATATTCGGTGAGGAAGCTGATCTCCTCAGAAATAACGGAGCCTTTGGAGGTGAGTACGGCGCAACCACAGGACGCCCCAGGAGAGTGGGCTGGTTCGATTGTGTGGCAAGCCGCTACGGCTGCAGGCTCCAGGGCACAACTGCTGTTGCCTTTACCGTGGTGGATTCTCTTGGTTATCTCGACGAGATACCTGTATGCACCAGCTATGAGATAGACGGAGAAGTCACAACAGATTTCCCTGTTGTGAGCAAGCTTAAAAAAGCAAAGCCGGTTTTTGAAGTGCTGCCCGGATGGAAATGCGACATCTCAGGCATCAGGGAATACGAAAAGCTTCCGGAGAACTGCCGCAGATACATTGAGTTTATCGAGGAGAGGATAGGATTTCCGATAAAATACGTCTCCAACGGACCGGAGAGAGTTGACATCATAAAGAGGTAGACCATGGGAAAGGTATTGCCCTATGATCTGCTTCACATAGCATTTTACGAGCTCTCGCCATTCACAGGTTCGGTCTCGGGCTTCCGTTACCGTATCGAGAAATCTGAAACCGAAGCCTTCGGGGATACGCCCGCCGAAAAGAGATTAAAGGTGTGGCTATACCCGGAGCCTTACGAATTCTTTAAGACACCGGAGGAGCAAAAGATATACAGGTTCTTTCCCTTCTCTGAGGAGGCTCTCACGGGCATCGCCGAGTGGCTTTCAGGTGTTTCTTATGAGGATGGTGAGTTTTTGGGGGTCTGATATGAAAGGTTCAAATGTGAGAAGAGTCATTGCGATCATCGCCATAGTGCTTTTGCTGGCGATATATATAGTATTATTTATACTGGCGCTGGCAGATTCAAGTGAGAGCATGAGATACTTTATGACGGCTGTTTTCGCATCCATAGTAATACCCATTATCCTCGCCTGGTTTATGTGGATGTACAGGATAAAGCACGGGGATGATGAAGAAAAGCAGTAATTTGAATCATTAGGAGGAAGTATGGCGGACGACAGAATGATCATCACGATCAAAGAGGATGAGGCGGGCGAAGTAAGGATTGCTGAGGAGGTAGTGGCTATCGTGGCAGCCCTGGCTGCTACGGAGGTCGAGGGCGTTGTGACCCTCGAGGGCAACATTACCAACGATATGGTGGCCAAGCTCGGCATCAAAAAGCTCTCCAAGGGTGTTATTATAAATATCGGCGAGGACAAGACCACCGAGGTGGAGTTGTCCATAGTGATCCGGTATGGCTACAGCATGCCAAAGGTATTTTCCGAGGTTCAGGAAAAGGTCAAGATTGCTGTTGAGAATATGACGGGGTTAAAAGTATCGGCAGTTAATGTCCGTATCGCATCGGTGGATCTGGAATAATGAACAGGCATCGCTTGAGACAGCTTTTGCTGTATGGGACATTTATAATTGAATTCTACGATGCAAATGAGCTTCCCGATCGCTTTGCGGATATTCTGGATGACGATCTGATATATGAAGATATGAGCGTTGAGCCCATATCTCCCGAGGATCATCAGTTTGTGACGGTGAGGTACACCGATCTGCTGAAGCATCTGTCAGATATAGATCAGCTCATCACAGAGCGTGTCACGGAATGGAAGATTACCCGCATCGGAAAGGTGGAACTGGCAGCCATCAGACTGGCGGTTTACGAGATGAATTTTGATCCTGATGTACCCAAAAAGGTTTCTATCAATGAAGCGGTGCTGCTGGCCAAGGAGTTCGGTGGAGGCTCATCGGGTTCTTTCGTGAATGGGGCGTTGTCACGGATCATTAAATAAATGGGGAATGCAAGGGTTTACAGTGTCACTCAGATAAACAGATACATAAAGAGCATGTTCGAGCAGGATTTTCTGCTTGACCATGTGACTGTTTCGGGTGAGTTGTCGGGCTGCAAATATCACAGCAGCGGTCATATCTATTTCAATCTGAAGGACGAGGGGGGACTGATTCCCGCCGTCATGTGGGCCGGTACGGCCAAAAACCTTAAACTGAGATTAAAAGATGGTGACAGGGTAGAGGTCACCGGCAAAATAGAAGTTTACGAAAAACAGGGCAGATACCAGATCATTGCCTCCCGTATAGAGGTGGCAGGTCTGGGCGATCTCTTTGCCCATTTCATGGAATTAAAAAATGCTCTCTCTGAGGCCGGGTATTTTGACGATAGCTATAAAAAGCCAATACCGCCCTTTGCGAAGAGGATCGGTGTAATCACCGCCGAAACAGGAGCTGCCATAAGGGATATTATCAGTATCTCCAGGAGGAGGAACCCCTTCGTCGAAATATATCTCTTTCCCGCAAGGGTTCAGGGAGAGGGGGCTGCGGCATCCTGTATCGAGGGTTTGGAGATTCTTGATTTTGCAGGGGTGGATGTGATAATACTCGGACGCGGCGGGGGATCGATGGAGGATCTTTGGTGCTTTAATGACGAGGAGCTGGCAAAGGCGATATTTCACTGTGAGACGCCGGTGGTATCCGCCGTCGGACATGAGACGGATTTCACCATAGCCGATTTTGTGGCGGATCTTCGGGCACCTACGCCGTCGGCAGCGGCTGAGCTCTGTGTCTTTGATTATGAGGCTGCCGTGGACATGGTGAGGGAGCTGTACAGGAAAGCCTGTGATTCTCTTCTCTCGAAGACCGGGATGGCGCGCTTAAAGAGGGACAGACTCCTTGCAGCGTTAAAGAGCCACGATCCCGTCAGCTCGGTAGAGTTGAAAAAAAAAGAGGCAGATGCTCTAATGATGCGCCTCGTATCATCCTTTGACGGCAGGATGGTTGCCTTAAAGCACAGGTATAGTGTTCTCTCCGAGAGGCTGGATGCGGTTTCTCCCCTAAAAAAGATCTCCGGCGGATATGCGCTGGTGCTGGATAAAGACGGTAAAAAGCTGACCGAGCCAGGTGAGCTGAAGGTGGGTGACGATCTGTCACTCTATATGGAAAAAGGAGTAGTAGATGTCACAGTCAAAGCTACAAGAAGCATCTGATATGTCGCAGTTTGAGAATATGAGCATCGAGGAACTGTTTGAGAAGGCGGAAAAAACCGTGGATGCTTTATCGGATCCGGACCTTTCCCTCGAGGATTCCTTCCGGGAGTACGAGAAAGGAGTTCTCGTAATGAAAATGCTCTCCGAGAAGCTCTCTGGAGTGGAGGAAAGGATTAAAAAGATCACAGGTGACGGAGTCATAGAGGACTTTGGGTAAATGGGGTGGATAAAAAATATGAATGCAGAAGAGATAGAAAAACTGATAGAACCTTTTCTTCCGGAGGAGGAAGGACCGGTAAAAACCATTGCCGGGGCAATGAATTACAGCATCAGGGTTGGCGGTAAGAGACTGCGCCCAAGGATGGTATATGAGGCCTACAGATGCTTCGGGGGAGAGGACATGGGTGTCATTGCCCCCATTATGGCGGCGGTAGAGATGATACACAATTACAGTCTGTGTCACGACGACCTGCCTGCAATGGATAATGATGATTACAGGAGAGGCGGGCTGACCACCCACAGGAAATACGGCGAAGCCATGGGAATACTGGCGGGAGACGGACTTCAGACTCACGCCTTTTATACTGCGGCAAAGGCCTGTGAGGCCGGCGCGGCTCCGGAGACTGTGGTGAGGACCATCAGCATTCTCGCGGAAAAGAGCGGAATAGGCGGAATGCTGGGCGGACAGGCAGTGGATGTGGAGAGCGCTGAAAAAAATATTGATCTCTACACCATTACCTTTATACACAAGGGCAAAACTGCCGCTCTGATAGAGGCGTCACTTATGATGGGGGCAGTCATGGCAAATGCTTCGGAGGAAAATATCCGCCTCATGGAACAACTGGGGGAGGCTGTCGGAATAGCCTTTCAGATACAGGACGATATACTGGATGTGACAGGAAACTTTGATGAGCTGGGGAAACCAATAGGAAGCGACGACAAAAATAACAAAACTACCTATGTATCCCTGGTGGGGCTTGATGCCTCAAAGTCTGCGCTCACGGAGCTGTTTATGAAGGCGAGAGCCATAATATCAGAGCTCGGTGAAAGAGCTGATGGTCTCTCGGATATATTGGAATCTCTTGTAGGCAGGAAGAAGTGATGGCACTTGAAAGGATTGAAAGCTATAAGGATTTTAAGAAATTAAGCCCTGCAGAATACCCTGAGCTGGCCAGGGAACTTCGGGAGATGATCATAGATACCGTCTCAAAAAACGGAGGACATCTCGCGTCCAATTTAGGTACAGTGGAGCTCACGGTCGCGCTGCTCTCGGAGTTTGATCTGCCCAAGGACAAGATAGTGTGGGATGTGGGGCACCAGACATATTCTTACAAGATCCTGACCGGCAGGAAAAACAGATTTTCCACTATCAGGACCGAGGGAGGATTGTGCGGCTTCACCAGGACAGCGGAGAGCGAGTATGACGCCTTCGACACCGGTCACAGCTCTACATCTGTGTCCGCGGGGCTGGGGGTGGGTGCTGCCAGAGATATTACAGGGGGTGATCACAAGATTGTCTCTGTCATAGGTGACGGATCAATGACGGGAGGACTCTACTACGAGGCCTTAAATAATGCCGCAAAGCTTACCACCAATTTTATTATAGTGGTAAACGACAATGAGATGAGTATAGCCAGAAATGTCGGCGGATTAAGCAATTATCTGGCGTACCTTCGTACAGCCCGGTCCTATCAGGATCTGAAGAGCGGTGTGAAGTCCTCGCTCTCAAAATTCCCCGGAGGAGAGCGTATAGTAAACAGGATCAAAAGAACCAAATCTGGTATCAAATCTCTCTTTCTCCCCGGAATGGTATTTGAGGATATGGGGATTGTATACATCGGACCCGTGGACGGACATGATATCAGAGCCATGAAAAGAGCCTTCGCCGCTGCGAAAAAAGTGAAGAAGGCCGTGGTGGTACATGTCATCACTCAGAAGGGGCGGGGGTTTGAGCCTGCAAGGAGATATCCCGATGTGTTCCACGGAGTCGGCCCCTTTGACAGGGATACCGGAAAGCTCCTTGTAAAAAAGACCGGTCCCACCTATGCTGATGTGCTGAGCGATGTTCTGTGCACCGAGGCATCCAAAAATGACAGGATCTGCGCCATTACCGCGGCAATGGAGTCGGGTGTCGGGTTGGTGCGCTTTCATGAGAGATTCCCCAATAGATTTTTTGATGTTGGTATTGCGGAAGCTCATGCCGTGACATTTGCGGCGGGACTTTTCTCCGGGGGGATGCTGCCCGTGGTATGCGTCTACTCCAGCTTCCTGCAGAGAGCTTACGACCAGATACTTCACGATGTGGCTCTGACAGGGAAGCATGTGGTATTTGCGGTGGACAGGAGCGGCATAGTCGGAGCCGACGGCTCTACACACCAGGGACTTTTCGATATCTCATACATGCTCTCGGTGCCGGGGATGACCGTGATGGCCCCTAAAAATATCTGGGAGATGAAGGACATGCTCCTTTTTGCCATAAACAAAATGGATTCACCCGTTGCCATCCGATACCCGAGGGGCGAGGGCTTCAAGGGCTTAAAAGAATACAGAGCCCCCATCAGGCTGGGCAGATCAGAGATGATCAGCCGCGGAAAAAATATAGCATTGCTCGCGCTGGGCGCCATGGTGACAACAGCAATGGAGGTATCGGGAATACTCCAGCACAGAGGGGTGCATTCCACCGTTATAAACGCCAGATTCGCGAAGCCTGTCGACCGCGATATGCTGCGGAATATCAACTCTGATCACGAGATACTGGCGGTGCTTGAGGAGAATAACGAGGCCGGCGGCTTCGGTATGAGCGTTCGTTCCCTGGTCCAGAAGGATGGGTTGTCTCTCACAGTAAAAACCTTTGCCATACCTGATGTGTTCGTGGAGCACGGTTCAAGAGAAAAGGAGCTGAAAAAATTTCTGCTGGATTCCAGATCCATTGCTGATGAGTTGGAGGAATGCCTGTGAAAAAGAGGCTTGATGTGATGATCACGGAGCTTGGGCTGGCAACCTCGAGAGAGAGGGCAAAGAGCTATATCATGGAAGGGATCGTCTATGTGGACGGTCAGAAGGAGACCAAGGCCGGCACCATGATACCGGAGACCGCAAAGGTCGAGGTGAAACAAAAAAGCATGAGCTATGTCAGCAGAGGCGGCTACAAGCTCGAGAAGGCCTTTGCCGAGTTTGATCTCAGCTGCCGCGGACTTGTCTGCATGGATATCGGCGCCTCCACCGGGGGCTTCACCGACTGCATGCTTAAAAACGGCGCCGCAAAGGTTTATTCAGTGGATGTGGGTTACGGCCAGTTCGACTGGGGACTGCGTCAGGATGAGCGCGTCGTCTGCATGGAAAAAACGAATATCAGATACCTGAAGAGAGAGGAGATAGGTGACTTCATCAGCTTCGCGTCGATAGATGTCTCCTTTATATCTCTCACAAAGATACTTGAAAATGTCAAGGGCCTGCTGGCAAGCGATGCTGTTCTGGCGGTACTGATAAAGCCACAGTTCGAGGCGGGCAGAGAAAAGATCGGGAAAAAGGGTGTCGTGCGGGATGTGTCAGTCCACAGGGAAGTGATAAAAAGCATTCTTGATTTCGCGTCGGGGATCGGTTTTTTTGTGTCCCATCTCACTTATTCGCCCATCAAGGGACCTGAGGGAAATATCGAGTATCTCACCTGCCTTCGTCTTAATGGCGAGGGTGGTGTCTCTGATGAAATAGATATCTCTGAGACTGTTGCGGCTGCCCATGCCGCGTTGGAGTGATCATGAGAAATATATTTATAATTACCAATTCCTATAAGGATGAAAACGCCGCATTTGCCAGGGAGATGTGCGATACCATAACGCGCTGCGGCGGCCGTGCAAAGTTTTACTTGAGCACCGGTGAGGCGGAAAACACTGACTGTGTGGATGTGTCCGGGATCCCAAAGGATACTGAGGGGATCATCGTCCTTGGGGGTGACGGTACACTGATCCATGCCGCGAGAGATCTGGCGGGCATCGATCTGCCGCTTTTGGGTGTGAATCTCGGCCATACGGGATTCTTGTGTGAGGTCGACCGGGAAAGCACTTTTGAGGCAATAGACAGGTTGCTGACAGATGATTTCAACATCGAAAAGCGAATGAGGCTTTCAGGCAGCATCTCATATTTTGAAAAGGGCAAAAAAAACGGAGAAGGCCTGGAGGCATTGAATGACATAGTCATCCACCGAATCGGGATTCTGCAGATGGTAAATCTCATCGTCTATGTCAATGGAGAATTTCTGCAGTCCTTCAACGGAGACGGAGTGATAATATCCTCCCCAACAGGCTCCACTGCCTATAATCTCTCTGCGGGAGGACCGATCGTCGAGCCTACCGCCTCCGCCATACTCATCACACCCATCAGTGCCCACAATGTTACAGCCAGAAGCATAGTGCTGTCGGATGAGACGCGCGTCACCATAGAGATAGGCAGCAGGAGATATGAAAATGACGAGAGAGTAATGGTGAGCTTTGACGGAGACAGACATCAGATGCTTTCCGTGGGAGATAGTATCACGGTCACCAGATCGCGGCATGACGCCCGCATAATAAAGCTGTCAGCAGGCGGATTTTTGGAAACACTCAGAAACAAGCTGAATTAGAGGAGGTAATTTTTATTATATGTTAGACTGCGTTCATGTGAAGAACCTTGCCCTCATACAGGAGTCGGAGATAATGTTTTCAGAGGGTTTAAATATATTGACGGGAGAGACTGGAGCAGGAAAATCGATCATCATTGATTCTATCAGCTTTGCCCTGGGAGAGAGAAATGCCTCCGGCTTTTTGAGAGAGGGCGAGACAGAGGGAATGGTGGAGCTGTATTTCTCAGACATATCGCAGGAATTAAAGGACTATTTAAGAGCCCGGGACATCGACTGTGAGGGCAATGAGGTGATACTCAGGAGAAAGCTCTCCGGCAGGCGCTCTGTCGCAAACATAAATGGCGAGGGGGTAGCCGCAGGGGTATTAAAGGAGGCTGCGGGCTACCTCATAGATATACATGGTCAGCACGAGCATCAGTCGCTGCTCTCAGAGAGCAGGCATTTAAGCTATCTGGACAGCTTTGCGGGTGAGAAAGTGACCGGGAAAAGAGAACAGGTAAAGGAGATCTTTTACAGATACAGAGACCTGAAAAATGAGCTTGACGCATCTGACATCTCAGACGACGAGAGGCTTCGGGAGATGGATCTTCTGACATTTGAGATCGATGAGATAACAGACGCCGGCCTAACGCCCGGTGAGGACACGCGGCTGGAAGAAGAATTCCGCCGCATGAAAAATTTCGATAAGATCGTTTCGGCTCTGGGCGAGGCGTCCGGGTATTTAAGAGGTGATCGTGGCGCTGAGGACGCCATCGATCGCGCAGCTACAGTTCTTTCTTCAATTTCCGGACTGGATGGGCGAGTGGATTCAATAGCCTTGACCATCGATCAGGTCTGTGATCTGGTAAGAGGGGCTGGAAAGGATATAAATGCCTTTCTAGATGACAGCGGCTTTGATCCGGAGAGATTTGACGAGGTGACAAGGAGACTTGACACCATAAACCATCTGAAGGACAAATTCGGGGGCAGCATAGAGCAGGTGATGATCTGCCTGGAAGAAAAAAAAGAAAAGCTTGATAAGCTGAAAAATCTGACTGATCATCTGGAAATGATAAAGAAAAAGCTTGGCGATACATCAGAAGAGTTAAGCGAAAACTGCATCGCCCTGTCAGACATCAGAAAAGAGGCTGCAAAAAAGATGGAGCAATGTCTGGTCGGCTCCTTGAAAGAATTAAATTTCCTGGATGTGAGATTCAAGGTTGAATTTGCAAAAAAAGATACGCCGGATCAGACCGGGTCTGACGATATCAGATTCCTGATCTCCACCAATCCGGGAGAGCCATTAAAGCCTCTGGTAAAGGTGGCATCCGGGGGAGAGATGTCGCGAATAATGTTGGGCTTAAAATCCATAATGGCGGACAAGGATAAAGTGCCAACACTGATATTCGATGAGATAGACACTGGTATCAGCGGAGAGACAGCCAATAAAGTCGCTGTAAAGATGCGTCAGATATCAAAGGATCACCAGGTGATCTGCATTACTCATCTGCCACAGATCGCGTCTGCGGCAGAGCATCATTTTCTGATCGAAAAGAACGTGGAGGAGGGCGTCACCATATCAAATATCAGAGAACTGAGGGAGGATGAGATAAACCTTGAATTATCGCGCATGATTGGGGGAGATGACAACTCTGAGACTATCCGGAAAAGTGCCTCGGAAATGCGTAAAAAATTTGCTGAAAAATAAAAAAAAATACTTTACAAAATTGTGTAAATATACTATTATGATATTAATTATCAGATAAGGAAAAAATTAAAGGAAGGGAGGAAGGAGCATGACCATCAGCAGGATATCCGATAATCATACCCGGTATCTGCAGAGGATGGAGCGTATGGCCCAGACCAAGGCTGAAAGAATTTCTTCCACCCGCGAAAAGGAAGAGAACAAACTCAATACCGATGATCGTCTCAGCCCCGGTAAGAGGGAGTCGACAGTGGTTGACGAAGAGAGAAAACAGATTTCGGGAGAGTTGGAAGAGAGGAAGGCCGACAGATACGCTTCACAGATCAGAGAGTATGAGCGCGAGGAGAAAGAAAAAGAATCAAAAGAAGACAAAGCAGAGCGCTTAAAGAATTACGATGTGGTCACACCGGAGGACATCAGACGCGGGGAGACTACGATATCTCAGAAAAATTCCGAAGAGGATGCTGCGTCACGCCGTGAGATCGAAACGGATGCAGAAGACAGATCTGATACAACAAACCCGGTATCCATCGCAAGAGATGAAGCCGTCGGCACAGAGAGGGAAACAACAAGGGCAGAGGAAGAGAAAGACGAGGAAGTAAATGAGGCTGAAGAAAAGAGAACAGCCCGCACAGATGCAGAAGAACAGTCATTCTCTCCGCAGGATGCCTACGACATTCTGTCAGGTAATCATGTAGACAGTGAATTTGTCATTGAGATGAACACTAGCAGGCGCCTCAGTGAAGAAGCAGATGTGCTGAGGGGTGAGCGTGACATCGACAGGATGAGAGGTACGGACACTACTAAAAAACAGGAGCAGATCGAAGAATTGACCGGCACGGCGGATCGCGGGTCACAGGATACGGGCGAGAGCGGCAGCCGGATAAATGTTAGCGGATCTGCTGACAGGGAGACCGTCAGCGTGATGTTGGACAGACGCGCTAAGCAGGATTTCCAGGTGTCCGTCAGCTGACAATTTAATAAAGAGCTGGAATGCTCAAAAGATCAAAAAACTTAATAAAAGAAAAACAAGCGGCTCGGACGGAGCCGCTTGTTTTGCGCATGCCTGCGTATCGAAAATTTTCTTTAATCTTACTGCGCGGATATAAAGGTCAGGAAATCCCCTGTGGGAACGGGCTTTGAGAAGTAGTAGCCCTGTATGAAATCGATCCCGATGCGGCGCATTTCATCCAGCTGATCCTTTGTCTCCACGCCCTCAGCCACTATCATGAGCCCCATCTCGTGGGCCATATCCGTTATGTGGTGCACCACAAATTTTGCCCTGACATTTCTGTTGTATTCATCGATCATCTGCTTATCGAATTTGACGATAGAGACGGGCATCTGTATGATGTAGTCCAGATTTGACTCTCCTGAACCGAAGTCATCCAGTGACAGCTCTACACCCAGCGCCCTGAACTTTTCCATATTCTTCATGAAGCGCTCCCTGTTTCTGATGGAGCCGGTCTCCGTGATCTCCAGATTCAGCATCTTCGGATTGATGGAGTATTCCTTCATTATGCTGACAAAGCTGTCAAGAAGCTCTTCGCTCTCTCCATGCTCCACAGCCAGATTGACCTCCAGATAATCTATGCCGTAGCTTTGCAGGTTTGACTCGCTGATAAATTTGCAGGCCTTTCTGAAGACACGCTCCCCGATCTCCTTGATCAGACCGCTGCGCTCCGCAACGGGTATGAAGATCCCCGGAGGAACAATGAGATTATCCTTTGTGCGCATACGGGCGAGAACCTCACCCGATACGAAATGCTCTTTCAGGGTGGAGTATATCGGTTGTATGAATATCTCTATCCTATCGTCCTCCAATGCCTCTATGATATCCGCCTTTATCCTGTTTTCGGCATTGTAGTCTATGATGTCTTCGATTGTAATGTTTCTGATGCCTCTTGTCAGAAGTATCATATCCTCGATCTCGGTGTAGGAGATGACCTTTGTCAGTTCGTCTGAAGAGGAGAATATGTTGGAATCCTTTACCAGGATGACCTGCTTTTCCTGTTTCTCCATCTCAGTGGCGACCAGACTCCTGTAGAGGGTGTAGTCGTGCATGCTGTCAAATATCATCCACAGCTCTGAGTGGATATTTTTGAATATCCGTACGTCTTTTTCGGAGCCGCCCTTCTCGATGATCCATCTCATGAATTCCATGCCGTTTGATGCGTCCTTTTTCTCCTCGTTGTTGAAGTTTAGAATGATGATAGGGCAGGATTTCTTTATCTCGATTATGTGGTCGAGGTATCTGGTCAGGGCGTTGGAGTTGAAACAACCCAGGTTTTTGTCGATGTAGGAATCGGGATTTTCCAGGAAGAAGAACAGGATGACGCTGCCTACGGCGCAGCCCAGTCCCACGATCAGGAAAGAATTGTTCAGAAACTGTATGGTCGCAAATGCGACCCAGATGCCCATCCACCAGAGGATGGCTTTCCTTCGTATGGTGTTGATCCTCTTTTTCTGTGTCAGGCAGAATATCATGGTCAGTATAATGAAAAACAGCGTGAACCCGTAGGTTGAGAGAACTGCGGGGCCGAGGGTGTAGGTCGCGCTCCCGTCGGAATAGTAGTCGATGGGAAGGATGCAGACGACAACGCTCATCAGTATCATCACCGAGGCGGTGACGATGCGAAGCTTCAGTCGATTTGGGTAGGAGATATCGCTCAGGGCATAGTAGAATGCGTAGAATCCGTTCAGTATGAGACACACCAGATATGCCTTGCAGATGAATTCCACGAGCAGCATATAGATACTGTCTCTGTATATGATGACGATAATGGAAGTGATATCAAAGATCAGGGTTATCATACAGGTGATCAGCACATGAAGATAAAGACGCTCCGAGTAGAGCCCCAGCTTTGGCTGAACCTTATAGAATATTATCAACAGTATAATAAAGACCAGCGAAGTGGCCTGTATCTGAATGTTCATATACGCCCTCATGTATAGTAAACGACAAAGTTCTTTTTACTTTGTCGTTTACTGCGCCGGATTTTAGC
>CALFUE010000023.1 GCA_937916345.1 uncultured bacterium | reverse complement strand
CATGAGCAGGTAGCGAAGTGGATTGCGAATATCCGCTTTACGCATCAGGGAAAACAGGAGGGTTGAAAAATGAGGAATGTGTTTATGATGAAGAAAATATCATTGGGATTTATGGGAATCATTTTGGCGGCATCAATGGCAGGCTGTTCTACGCAGTCTACATCCACCACAGAGCTTACTCTGACAACTACCACGGATGAAGGCACGAAGGAGTATAACTACACTTCAGAAATCAATAACGGCGATTTTTCAGAAAGTTCCACCGTTACAGAAACGCCTGCCGACGATGAAAATGATAAGATATCCTATGAGGTAACGGACGGAACGCTTGTCGTTGACGCTCCCAGCAGGGATACGGACTGGTGGGAGGTGATTCCCTATGAAACATCTACCACACTTAAAGAATGGTCGGTTAGTGACGGCAGATATACGGGAGTCATTGGAGCGCTTTTTTCCCAGGGTACAGGATATGTAATCCTTGGGGAGTACAATGCTGCTGATTCGGATCCAATCTCGTATACGATCATCCAGGTGGATATTGAGGAGTACGAGATTGTATCTGTTGGAGATCATCTGATGGTTGATTCGCTTGATGAGTATTTTCCGGTATTCGATACTGCCTTTATGGCCGATGATGAAAAAGTCGATGGTATAAGGCTTTTAGCATTCTACAGTGATTATGAAGGCATATATCTTCGCCTGTATGACGGAGAAAACGAAGCATATGTTCCATATCTGGCGGTGCCGGTTACGCTTGATAACGCTGACGGGTCAACGACAGACGCTATGGAGATCCAGTATGGTGAAAGCAGCCTTTATTACTTCTCTGAAAACGACAGGACTTATTTTATGGACAATGAGGACACTTATGAGGTCAGGGAACTGACTGAGGATGAGGTTGACGCGGTGTTCCAAAATTAGTATAATGAAATGTCGGCTCAGAAAGGATAAGCGATGAGTGAAAGCGCGGAAGTAAAAATGGTGCCGGCTCTGTGTACGCAGTGCGGCGGGACTCTTACGGTGGATCCTCATAAGGAGACTGCCGACTGTCCGTTTTGCGGCAGTTCCTTTATTGTAGAGAAGGCGATCAATCAATATCAGGTGCAGCATGCCACCTTTGAGCATGTCGATAACGTTAATATTGATATGAGCGGGACCGTGAATTCGGTACTGGATTTCGTCGGAAAGCAGATGTCAGAGGGACGTAAGCTTAAACGGGAAATGCGGAAGGAAGAGAAGGAATACGCGGCTGAAAATCAAAAGCGGTTTTTTATGAATTTTCTGAAGATCGGACTCCCCATGCTTGTCATATTATTTATTATGGCTATGGTCATGAATGCCTTTTTCGGAAATGACAGTCAGGAAAGCGCGGCTGTTGCCGGGACGGGCGATGAAGCGGGAACTGTCAGCTATGAGGTCTCACGGGGACTGTTGTATCTGGATATTCCTGATCCCGGGGGATATATCTGGGAATACGATATGTTCCACAGCAGGGATGTAAACCTTAAGGATGATTCAAACCTGGACGGAGTGCATTTTACAATCTCCGCATCTCACAGTTTAGGAACAGCTTATGCGGTTCTGCACTGGCAGGATGAGGACGATGCGGATTGGGACGGGTATTTCGTCTATCAGGTAGAAGTAGAGGATGGTATGATCACAGAGGTAACTGATGTTTCAAGTGTTGACGACATAGAAAGCTATCTTTAAATTAAACTATAAAGGAGGGTGTAAACGTGAAAGATTATGTAGAAAAAAATCTAAGAGAGAATGAACGGGTAATTGCAAAATGCCATATCACATGGGCGGCCTTTGTACCGATCGTCCTAAGGACGATTCTGCTTATTTTCGCAGCCTGGGCCATTGCGAGGCTGGTTGTGGAAATCATCGTTGATTTCAGATATCCGGGACTTCCGGAGGAGGGACAGATCTCTTATTTTGGCAGTGAAGAATGGGGCATGATCAGTGGAGCGGCATCCATCTTTTTTGCCACTGTCATAGTGGTAAGCCTGATTTCTGCTGTGGTCTCCATAATCAAGCTGCTCTGCATAAAACTGGTTGTTACCGACAAAAAGATCATAGGAAAGACGGGCGTAATTTATTCCAAGGCTATTGACGCTTATCTGGAAAAGATAGACAACTTTGCAATAGACGAGAGCCTTTGGGGCAGGGTATTCGGATATTCCACCATTACGATCGGTACTACGTCCATCACGCTGAGGTTCCCATATATGCAGAACGCGGTTGAATTCAAGAACAAAGTCATGGATTGCTATGATGCCAGGAGGACTTCCCTGATGGCGGAGCAGGCCATGCTGATCAATACCCAGGAAACAGCAGTCTGATCCACTCAAGGCTTTTTTGAAGTTCGTTAAAGCGCCAGGGTCTTACAAGCAGGTTTCTAATCATGATATAAGGGTCAAAAGTCCTTTTTCCACAGCAAGCTTGCCTGCCGGTGGAGGAAGGACTTATTACGATATATTGGATTTTTTCATTTCCGTCGCGTTCTAATGGAGAAAAAAATGAAATTCAGCGGTCTTAGTGATGAGGAAGTAAAGCGTTCCAGAAAAGAGCACGGCTCCAATATGATACCGGATTCGGAGCCGACCACCTTCTGGAAGGAGTTCAAGGGAGCCTTTAATGATCCCATGATCAGGATACTGCTTGCCATAGTGGTAATAATGCTGGTCATGTTCGCTCTGGGATATGCAAATATATACGAGCCTGCAGGAACGGTCGCGGCGATAATGATTGTTGCCGTTGTCACTGCGAAAACAGGCGTTGCCAGTGACACAAAGTACCGTGAGCTGAAGAAAAACAGCAGGAAGGACACCTGCAAGGTATACAGAAACGGCATAATAATCGTCATCGATGTGAATGATGTCGTCGTTGGAGACAGGGTTATACTGCAGTCCGGAGACAAGATACCCGCGGACGGAATACTTATCGACGGCGATCTGAAGGTGAACAATTCTGTCTTGAACGGCGAGGCTGAGGAGTGTAAAAAGACCGCATCGGCTGACGCCATATTCCCCGGGGAAATGACAGGAGATGTCTTTGTCGACGATCACTCACTGTTCAGAGGCACGGTGGTATTTGACGGCGAGGGTGTGATGGAGGTCTGCAAGGTAGGCCTTGGAACAATGATGGGAAAAATGGCTCTGGATATGCAGGAGGATGAGCCTGACTCTCCCTTAAAGGTAAAGCTGGCAAAGCTTGCGAAGCAGATCTCTGTATTCGGCTATGTTTCCGCTGTTGTTATTGTTATCCTGTATATAGCGTATTACATAATCACCTCCGGAGGAATTGGGGCATACCTCGCCACAGGCTGGAGCAATATTCTGATGGATATCATCGAGGCGGTATCTCTCGCGATACTGATCGTGGTCTGCGCGGTTCCGGAAGGGCTGCCGCTGATGATCTCTCTAGTATTGATGCAGAATACCAGCAGGATGCTCGATCATAATGTGCTGGTGAGAAAGGCCGTCGGTATTGAGACGGCGGGTTCCCTCAATATCCTCTTCAGTGACAAGACCGGCACTATCACAAAGGGGAGCCTGGAGGTCGTTGATTTTTTTACACCGGACGGCGTGAGCATCCCGCTTGCAAATCTGAAGGATCACGGCAAGGTAAAGTCCCTGGTGGACATCGCCATTGGAAAAAATACCGCGTCGATGTTTGACGGTGAGCACAGGGTTGTCGGCGGCAACGCGACAGATCAGGCGCTGCTCCGCTTTCTCGGTGAGGATGAGTACAGGTTTTTATCAAGCGGAACGGACAAGGCTACAGACTATAGCGTAGGATTGTCACAGGGCTTCAATTCCGTGAACAAGTTCAGCCAGGCCGAGATCAGGGAACTGAAAAAGGTCTTCTACAAGGGCGCTCCCGAGAAGTTTCTGGCTGTGGCAAAAAAGGGAATGGATCCGGATGGAAATATCATTGATCTGGATATTGGCGTTCTGGATAAAAAAATAAATGAGTATGCCTCCAGAGCAATGAGGGTGCTGGCCTTCGGATATTCCGACAGCTCTTTCACGGAGGATGCCATCAATGATGATGTGGTGCTTGTGGGACTGGCAGCTATCAGAGATGATGTGAGACCTGAGGCGATGGAAGCAATCAGAGAGGTTTGGGGCGCCGGTATCCAGGTCGTCATGATAACGGGCGACAGGTTGGAGACTGCCGTAGCGATCGCTTCTGACGCCGGACTGATTGCTTCAGACAGCGACAGAGCGCTCTCATCGGCAGAGCTGAATTCCATGAGCGATGATGAGATAAAGGCGATCATGAGTGATATCCGTGTCATCGCCAGGGCGCTTCCGACCGACAAATCCAGGATGGTGAGACTGTGTCAGGAAATGAATCTGGTTGTCGGCATGACGGGCGACGGCGTAAATGATTCACCGGCATTAAAGAGAGCAGATGTGGGATTTGCCATGGGAAGCGGCACCGAGGCTGCCAAGGAGGCAGGAGAGATCGTCATCATAGACGATAATTTCCGCTCTATAAAAGACGCCATTCTCTATGGAAGGACCATTTATCATAATATTTTGAAATTCTGCAAATTCCAGCTCGTGATCAATGTCGCGGCCGTGATCGTCAGCGCCGTTTGCCCGTTCCTTGGCGTTGTGGAGCCGCTGAAGGTGACACACCTTTTGTTCGTAAATCTGGTAATGGACAGTCTGGGCGCGATCATGCTTGGAAACGAGCCTGCCCTGGAGAGTTATATGACTGAGGCGCCGAGACGGCGTGATGAGAGTATCATAAGCGTGTCCATGGCGATACAGATAGGAGTGATGGCCGCATGGCTGACCCTGATCAGCTTTTTGTTCCTCAAGCTGCCATTCTTTGCAGAGCTGCTTGGGTCACAGGAAAAGCTGCTCACCGCGTATTTCGTACTGTTTGTGGTTGCTGCGCTGTTCAACGGATTCAATGTCCGTGACGAGGGATTCGCCATTTTCAAGGGCTTAAGGGACAATCCCGGTTTTATGAAGGTTTGGCTCACTATTGTTCTGGTGCAGGGTATCATTGTAAACGCTGCCATGATACCGCTGGCTCCGTTTCAATTGATAAGCTCCATGTTCAGCTGCACCCCGTTTTCTGCCGTTGGATGGGTGGTGGTATTCGTGATCGCTGCTACTATGATTCCCGTCGATCTTCTGAGAAAAGCGTTGATGAAAGGCGTGAGAAACTGATCGTTGTATTATGATCCAGGGTCAATATGTTTTACAGAGGAGAATTCGAATCGATGAAAAAAACACTTTTTATCTTGCTGACAATTGCTTTTATGATGCCGGCGGCAGTATACGCGGGCGAGACGGGAGAAATGTCGGATGAGGCGGCTTTCCCCGGCTACAAAGAGCCGGATGTGAGTATATACCATGTTCTGCAGGACGGAAAGCTTTTGCGGGCAGAGGGAGAGACTGCATACCCGGAAAAATACAATTCCGCGACTCAGCTATGGGCAAAGAATATCAAGGTGAAAAACCAGAAGCAGAACGGACTGTGCTGGGCTTATTCCGCCACCTCCATAGCCGAATACTCGTATGCGAAGGAGCGGTACGAGGCGACAGGAGAAATAGTTGATATCACACTTTCTCCCGGTCATCTGGGTTACTTCATTTACAATCGCGTGGATGATCCGCTGGGTAATACGACGAATGACAAAAACAACATTTCATCCGGCACATGGAATGAGAACGGCGGTAATTACGATATGTCTGCCCTGCACCTGGCTACCTGGTCCGGAATGGCGGATGAAAAAGCTGCGCCTTCCGATGATATAACGGGAGAGACAGTATATGATCCTGCCATTGCTTATTCTGATACGGTCACCCTTGAGAACAGCATCAGTATAGATTTGTCAGAGATAAATAATAATGACCGTGTCGGCGTTATAAAAAAATACGTCTATAAGTACGGAGCTGTCGGGCTCCCCGTGTCATTTTACGATGATTACATTACTGATGACAAAAAAAGCTACTATAACAATGGCAGCAGAACCGTGAATCACGCGGTTACCATCGTGGGATGGGATGACACCTATTCCGGGGCTGATTTTAAGAGTGCGCCCGCAGGTGACGGTGCCTGGATCGCGCAGAACAGCTACGGCTCTGAGTGGGGTGAAAACGGATTTTTCTATATCTCCTATTATTCTTCCGAGATGAAAGAATATATCGTGACCTATGATATGCAGTCTCCGGATGCCTTTGACTACAATTTCCAGTATGACGGGACGGCTGTTACGTCCTATTCCCAGATGCCAAAGAATTCCGAGGTCGCCAATGTATTCGTGAATACCGCAGAAAAAGCCGTAGAGCTGGAGGCCGTAGGGATATACACATACAATGATGGTCTCACGAATTACACGGCGAGTATATATACGGCTCTCGAAGAGGCAGATGACCCTGTGAGCGGGATAGAGGCGGGGAGTACAGTATTTACCACCGAGACACCGGGGTTTAAGACGATACGCCTGGACGAGCCTGTTACGATAGGCCCGGGAGAGAGGTATTCCATAGTCATATCGTTTTCGGATGAAATGACTTATTTCGGGATCGAAGAGAGTGCAGTATCATCCGGAATATCATACGAGGCAGAGTTTGAACAAAATCAGAGTTTCCGCAGGGTCGGGGATTCTGATGTGTGGTTCGATGTGTCGGTGAAAACCCCCGTAAGCGATAGTATCTGCTATCGTATCAAGGGACTTGCCGGCGCCGTGTCGGGCAATGCTATAAAATATACGGTTGAATTTACGGACGGGCAGGGCAATGTGATAAAAACCCAGAGCGTGAGCGCAGGAGAATCTGCCGAGGCTCCTGAAGCGCCAACACGCAGCGGATATGATTTCGACGGGTGGGATAATGACTTCTCGGCAGTCGGATTGAATCTCGTCATAAATGCCAAATGGAAGAGCAAGACAACAGTGCCGGAAACAAATAATAACTCCGGGAAAAATTCGGAAGCATCGGGCAATACGAGAGGCTCAGGCAGTTCGGGCAGTTCCGGCAGTTCAGGAAGTTCAGGCAGTTCCGGCAGTTCAGGCAGTTCAGGCAGTTCCGGAAGTTCAGGCAGCTCCGGCAGCTCAGGCAGCTCAGGCGGATCTGCCACTTCAGGCAGCATTGCCGTTTCGAATACCACAGGCGCTGCCCAGACCTCCGGCAGTTCGGGATCGGACGAGACATCCCAAGGCTCATCCGGCGTGATCCGCTCTGCATTCGTCAGGACGGAAAAGGGAAATTTAGTTTACTATAACAAGAACGGTAAGATAGTCAAAAACAAGGAATTCAGAGTAAAAGGATATCTGTACAGGGCTACGAAATCCGGAAAGCTGATAACCAAGGCTTTTTGGACCACAAAAAAGGGCAGCAGGGTCTACTCAAACGGATACGGGCGGGTTGTCACTTCAAAGCTTTTCAAAGCCTCTGACGGGAAAAAATATTATGCCTCAAAATCCGGAAAGATAGTCACGGGAAAGACCATCACCTGGAAAGGAAAGAAGTATAAGCTGGGGAAAACCGGAGCAGTTGTTTAGCCGTGACAGCGAAAAGTATACAAAAACCGCGAAACTGTGACACCGCGATGCCTTGACAAGGGGCTGCTTTCTATTTAAAATTTCATGGAAGTGTTTTTATAAGGTAAAGTATAAGGAGATGTACAGATGAGCGATTATATTCTTAGTTGTTGTTCTCCGGCAGATCTCTCGGGCGAATATTTCGAGAGACGGGAGATTCCCGTTGCGTTTTTCCATTTTGAGCTGGGCGGGGCTCACTACGCTGACGACATGGGAAAGAGCGTTCCGTATGATGAGCTCTTCCGCAGAATGGACGCAGGAGAGGAGACTCATACCTCACAGATCTCTGTCGGTGAGTATACCGAGTTCTGGAGACCGTTCCTTGATGCCGGGAAGGACGTCATTCATGTTTGTCTGTCAAGCGGTATATCCGGTACTTATCAGTCTGCGATGATAGCCAGAAATGATATATTAGCCCAGTACCCGGACAGAAAGCTCTATGTGGTGGATTCCATGGGGGCATCCAGCGGCTACGGTCTTCTGGTGGACGGCATGGCTGACAGGCGCGATGAGGGCATGAATATAGACGACCTCTTCGAATGGGCAGAGCATAATAAATTAAAAGTGAATCACTGGTTCTACTCCACGGATCTGACATATTACATCAGGGGCGGCCGTGTTTCAAAGGTAGCCGGTGTCGTGGGACAGGCATTAAATATCCGTCCGCTGCTTAATGTTGATAATCTCGGGCGTCTCGCTCCCAGAGAAAAGATCAGGACCAATAAAAAGGTCATGAAGCGAACGCTGGATATCATGAAGGAGAAGGCTGAGGGCAAGCTGGATTACGCCGGCAAGTGCTTTATCAGTCACTCGCTCTTTGAGGATGAAGCAAAAAAGCTGGCTGCCATGATAGAGGAGACATTCCTCAAGCTCAACGGGCATGTGCGGCTTTATCCCATAGGATCGACAATCGGGTGCCATACGGGTCCCGGCACCGTTGCCCTGTTTTTCTGGGGAGACGAGAGAATAGATTAAAGGAGAAAAAGATGGGTGTGTTTGCAAGCCTTTCGGAGGCACAGGAATTTTTTAAGGCAGATCGCTTCGCGACCTGCAACGGATGCAGGATCGACAGTCTTACCGACGAGGAAGCCGTCTGCAGCATGGATATTGACAGGGAAAAGCACTGTAATGCCTATGGCGGCGTCATGGGAGGCGTGATGTTCATGCTGGGTGATTTCGCCTTCGCGGTGGCAAGCAATCATGCTCATCGTCTGACGGTTGCTATGAATGTCAATATCAGTTATATGAACGCTCCGAAGGGAGACAGGCTTACAGCCAGGGCTAAATGCCTGAAATCCGGCAGAACCTCCTGCGTATATGATGTGGATATATACGACAATGAGGGCGTCTACGTGGCCAGGTTTTCAGCCACCGGATTTAAGAAATGAGACGATTGACTTACAGCTTTCTTTGATTTATAATCGGTAGTTAGTTTTGGGGCTGCCGATTTTTTGTTTTAGGAGCCGGATATGTTATAAGAGGAGGAAGCGATCATGGCATGTTTTTTAATTCCTGCCGCGGAGGCCGCAGTTGCAGCCGTTGCAGAAAAAGCAGTTGAAAAGAATGAGCCCGCAGAGGCTGTTGAGGGCGGCGAGGTACAAAGGAAGCTTACGCTTTCGAGAAAGCTTCACTGGCTGACGTATATGCTCGTCGGAGGAGCGATACTCCTGATGTTTGAGCACATTTGGCACGGAGAGGTCACACCCTTCTTCCCGTTCCTTACCGCGATGAATGATCCTGCGGATACTTTTGATATGCTTCGGGAGATGGCTACCACAGGAGTGGGAATGGCACTTCTTGTCACAGGTGTGTGGGCAGTTATGTGCGCAGCTGCCGACAGCATCATGAAGAGATCTGACAGCGATGAGACGGTAGAGGAGGAAGCGTGAGATGACACTTCTTATTACGGTTTTCGCGGCAGTTATCACTACCGTGATATGGTACAGAAGAGAGAATGACCATATGAGACTTGAGCCCCTGATGTTTATGTTCTGGGGAGCATCTATCATGTGGCTGGTGGATGCCGTCGTAGAATTTACAGAGGTCGGGGCGGCCTGTTTCAAGCCGGCGCTTGAGGATATGATAAATGATTCATTTCTCGGGCTCTCTGTCGTAGCGCTTGCGCTGGTGATATGGGTAGTGATGCTGCTCATCAGAGATCCTAAGGGTTCTGTCAGGAGAGCGCTTCAGAAAACCAAATGATTTGATTTTTTTTTATGGAGGCATGGACAGATTAAGTCCCATGCCTCTTTTATAGTGAACGACAAAATTTTTTTGTCGTTCACTATAATTTTTAGGATAACAGGGGAGATGATATGATAAGCGATTCAGAGATAGAGAGATTGTTGAGTGAGGCGATTGATGCCGGAGAAAATGCCTATGCTCCCTACTCGGGGTACCGTGTTGGGGCGGCATTGCTTACTGAAAGCGGGGAGATGTTTAAGGGCTGTAATGTGGAGAATGCCGCCTTTACCCCGGGCTCCTGCGCAGAGCGCACGGCCTTAAATTACGCCGTGGCATCAGGCTTCAGGTCTTTCAAAGCGATAGCGGTCGCAGGCGGAGGTAACGGTAAAAGCAGCAGACCTGCCTACCCCTGCGGGGTGTGCCGTCAGGTGCTGCGGGAGTTTGCGGATGACGATTTCTGCGTGATTTGCGCTGACCGTGACGGACACTACGAGATACATACCTTAGGCGAGCTTCTCCCCTTTAGCTTCGGGCCGGAAAACCTGTAAAAAATATTTTTGTTAACCCCCTTTGTTTACCGGGTGTTTCCGTAATGGATAGCATACGGGTTTTTTTGCCGGTCTTAAGCGAGGTTTAAGGATGAAAAATTATACGACAAAAGAAAAGATTACGTTTCTGTGGAAAAACATGGAGGGTGTGCGTCCGCTCTATATCCTGGGGCTGACAGGCACAGTCTGTTATTGTGCGCTTCAGCTGGTAGTGCCCTATTTTTCGGGAAGGCTGGTGGATACTTATCTGAGCGGTGAGAACGCTGCCGAAAACCTTGCGGCGGACCGGGATGGCTTTTTTATGCTGATAGCCCTCATGGTCGGACTCACGATATTCCGCTGCATCATTACTTATCTGGATTGTATGGCCTACGAGTTTGTGTCTCAGGAGACGCTGTACCGCATCAGAAACTATCTCTATGACAAGATACAGCGCCAGGACATGACATTTTATTCTACCTACAGGACGGGAGACCTGATGACCCGTATGACGGGAGATCTGGACGCGGTTCGCCACATGATTGCCTGGGTCATCAGAGTGATCGTGGAATCCTTTTCACTTTATTTGTCGGTCGCGGTCTATTTCTTTATGATGAACCCTTTGATGGCGATCTCGCTTCTTGTCATATCCCCTCTTGTATTCCTTGTTATAGTCAGGTTCAAGAATCGTGTAGCGCCGATGCACGCGAGTCTGCGTGAGAAGCTCGCGCAGATGAACTCCTATGCCCAGGAGAATATCGCGGGAAACCGGGTGGTGAAGGCCTTTGCCAGGGAAGATCACGAGAAAGAAAAATTTGACGGCGCGAATTCCGATTACAGGGATACCAATATAAAGACCGCGCTGGTTTGGCAGCACTACTTTCCCTATATGGAGTCCTTCGCGAACCTTATGCCTGTCGTAATGCTTTTGGTGGGCGGTCTGTTCCTTATACAGGGAAGCCTTTCCATGGGAGAATATGTGGCGTTTTCCGGTCTCATCTGGGCTATAGCGAATCCCATGAGGATGCTGGGAAATATAATGAATGAGTTTCAGCGCTTTTCCGCTGCGGCCACAAAGGTCATGGAGATATATTTCTCCGAAGCGATAATAAAGGACAAGGAGGATGCAAAGAGTCACGAGGAGCCCTTCAGGGGAAGGATCGAGTTTAAGAATGTGTCCTTCCGGTATTTTGACGGAAATCTGCCGGTGCTCTACGATGTGAGCTTTGTGGCAGAGCCGGGAGAGACCGTCGCCATAATGGGAGAGACCGGCTGCGGCAAGAGCTCTCTTATCCATCTGATCCCGAGATTTTACGAGCCCACGAGCGGAGAGGTGCTCATAGACGGCGTGGATATCAGGGATTATAAGCTGAAGGATCTGCGGTGTCACATCGGTTTGGCGACACAGGATGTGCTGCTCTATTCCGACACTATAGAGGGCAATATCGCCTACGGAGATCCCCACATTTCTCACGAGGTGGTGGTAAAATACGCACGCTATTCCTCTGCATCGGATTTTATCGCGCATATGCCAGAGGGCTATGAAACCATCGTGGGCGAGAGGGGAGTGGGTCTCTCGGGAGGTCAGAAGCAGAGGATTTCCCTTGCCAGAGCCCTGGCGGTAAAGCCCTCGATACTGATACTTGACGATACCACTTCAGCCGTGGATATGGAGACGGAGAAGGAGATACAGCAGCATTTGTCGGAGTTGGATTTTGACTGCACAAAGATAATTATTGCGCAGCGTATCTCCACCACCAAATATGCAGACAGGATACTGATCCTGAAGGACGGACGCATCACGGAAAGCGGTACCTACGATGAGCTGTTGGCAAAGAAAGGGTATTTTTACGATCTGGTGAGACTCCAGACGGGTGCATGAGAATGGCTAAGAATACATACAAGACAGACGAAGAGCTCGACAAACCCTTCAGCGTGAAGAGTCTGAAGAGAGCTTTTGTTTACATAAAAAGGTATTCCGGCAGGATGGCGCTGGCTCTTATCCTCAGTGCCATCGGCGCGGCAGTGGGCTATCTCGCCCCAATGGTTACCCAGAATGCGCTGGATGTGGCGATCCCTCAGGGAAATGTAACCATGCTTTTGGAGCTGGTGGTTCTGGTGGCGGTGCTCTATGCGCTTAGTATCCTGTTTTTCACGGTGCGCCAGCATATAATGGTACGCGTTAGCCAGGGCATCATCTATGACATCAGGAAGGACCTCTTCGCGCATCTGCAGAAGCTGCCCTTCAGCTATTATGATAGCAGGCCTCACGGCAAGATCCTCATCAGGGTGGTGAATTATGTAAACTCGGTGTCGGATATGCTCTCTAACGGACTTATCAGCATCATCCTCGAGGGCTTCAACCTGATATTTATCATTATATTCATGTTTGTCGTGGATGTGCAGCTGGCGGGCGTTGTAATGTGCGGAGTGCCGGTTCTGGCGGTATTTATGTTCTGGATCAAGAACCGCCAGAGAAAGGCGTGGCAGGTGGTCTCAAACAAGAATTCAAATCTGAACGCCTATCTCCAGGAGAACATCGTGGGTGCCAGGATCACCCAGATATTTGCCAGAGAGGATGAGAATGCGCGTATCTTTGAGGGGCTCTCAAAGGAATGCAGGGATTCCTGGACAGTGGCAGTGCGTTATTCCAACCTGGTGTGGCCCGGGATCGACACCATTTCGGTGTGTGTCAGAGCTGCCATATTTTTGTTCGGCATACTGCTCTTCGGCGCGGGGAACAAGAGTCTGGGAACTATAGTTGCCATATCGGGCTACGCCTCATATTTCTGGCAGCCCATCATGAACCTGGGAAATATATTCAACAATTTTATAAATAATATCGCCTACCTCGAGAGGATATTCGAGACTATGGATGAGCCGGTGGAGGTGGATGACGCACCTGATGCTCACGAACTTGCCGCCATCAGGGGAAGGGTGGAGTTTAGGAATGTCTCCTTCTCCTATGAGGATGATGTGGAGGTGCTCCATGATGTATCCTTTACGGTTGAACCCGGGGAGAGTGTGGCACTCGTGGGACCCACAGGCGCCGGAAAGAGCACCATTGTGAATCTGATATCAAGATTCTATGATGTGGACAAGGGGCAGATACTGATAGACGGGGATGACATATCAAAGGTGACATTGAGCTCCCTGCGCTCACAGATGGGTATAATGCTTCAGGACAGCTTTATTTTTACGGGTACCATTGAGGATAATATCCGTTACGGAAGGCTGGATGCCACCAGGGATGAAATAGAGAGGGTTTCTGAGGTGGTCAGAGCCCATGAGTTCATATCGTCAATGGAAAACGGTTACGATACTGTGGTCACGGAGAGGGGATCCTCGCTGTCACAGGGGCAGCGGCAGCTCATAGCCTTTGCCAGGACTCTGCTGTCAGACCCGTCCATACTGGTGCTTGACGAGGCTACCTCCAGCATAGATGTACAGACTGAGACTGCTCTCCAGCAGGGTCTGAACGCTATGTTAAAGGGGCGTACTTCGTTTATTATCGCGCATCGTCTGAGCACTGTCAGGGAGTGTGACAAGATCATGTATATTGACGCGGGGGGGATCCGTGAGATGGGAACACATAAGGAGCTGCTGGCGAAGCATGGACTTTACTATGATCTTTACAACGCGCAGATAGATTAGGGGGTTTCGCGGCTGTGAACAGCGGCAAAAGAGACCAAAATGCCTGCGCAAAAAATTCTTGAAAGAAAGAGGATTGAGTGTTAGAGTGGATTGGCAAGCGGGATGAATGATCGCGGCTGATTTTTATCAGGTGAGGAAAGTCCGGGCTTCACAGGGCAGGATGCCGGATAACGTCCGGCGGAGGCGACTCCCGGGATAGTGCAACAGAAAGCAAACCGCCGCTTTTGCGGTAAGGGTGAAAGGGCAGTGTAAGAGACTACCGCGCAGACGGTAACGCCTGCGGCATTGTAAACCCCATCCGAAGCAAGACCAAACGCAAGCATACGGTGGCCCGCCGGCTTCAGGTAGGTTGCTTGAGGTGCGCGGCAACGCGCATCCTAGATGGATGATCATTTTAAACGACAGAACCCGGCTTACAGTCCCGCTTGTATTTTTGACGGACACAGGTCTAAGAGAACGCACTTGTCACAGAATGGCTTTGATCTGGCGCTGCAAACCGCGCGGCCGTGATCTACGAATCTGTGGCATAGTGCGTTTCCTTCTTCTGCGGGAACTATTTTTCTTAATTCCATCTCAACCTTGAAGGGGTCCTGTACGTTTACAACCCCACGCCTGTTTGAGAGCCTGATG
>CALFUE010000022.1 GCA_937916345.1 uncultured bacterium | reverse complement strand
ATTAAGATTACCGACAGAAAAGAAGCTATAAAGTATGCCATTAAAAACGGTCAAAAAGGAGATGTCATTATTCTTGCCGGAAAAGGGCATGAGGATTATCAGGAGATAAAGGGCGTTAAATATCACATGAGCGAGAGAGAATTGATCAGAGATATTTTGGAGGAGGAGAATATCACCCCTGTGGGGGAGGTCTGATATGTACGCCTCCGTGATAGTAGACCTGTCGCTTCAGGATCTGGACAGGATATTTGATTACAGCGTGCCGCCGGAGCTTGAAGATGTGGTCGCTCCCGGAGTGCGGGTATGTGTTGGTTTCGGAAAGGGAAACAGGGAGATACCCGGTTATGTGGTGGACATAAGAGAGACTGTGCAGATCGAGACCGATCGTATAAAACCGATATTAAGTCTTGATGAGGCTGCTGTCAGAGTAGACGGCGAGCTGCTCGCACTGGCGTCTTTTCTCCGCAGACATTACGGTGGCACCACTATTGCTGCATTAAAGACCGTGATGCCGGTGGACAAGAGAGTAAGGCGTAAAAAGAAGCGTATCGTTCGGGTGAAGGCTGAGCCCGGGCGCCTTGATACCCTGATAGAAGTCAGTCATAACAGGGGACATAATGTCAAGGAGCGGGTGCTCCTTGCCTTGAGAGAGCAGGGTGAGATCAGTGAGCGTATCCTTATAACAAAGCTGAATGCTACCCGCGCTCTTTTCTCGAGCCTTGAGAAGCAGGGGATAATAGAGATCGAGACCGTTGACGAGCTGAGGGATCCCATGACCCGGATGGTTGAACGGGTGGACAAAAAAGCTCCTGTTTTACTCAATGATGAGCAGCTCTCTGTGGTGGAGGAAATAGAGAATGCCCGTGACAGAAACCACCTGATCATGGGAGTCACGGGAAGCGGCAAGACGGAGGTCTATATGGAGCTTGCCGCAAGAGCCGCTGCGCGGGGCTGCGCCACCATAATACTCATACCGGAGATAGCCCTCACCTTTCAGACTCTGGTGAGATTTTACGGAAGATTCGGGGAACGCGTGGCGGTGATACACTCGAGACTGTCTGACGGAGAGCGATACGACCAGTTTGAGAGGGCGAGGAATGGTGAGATCGATGTGATGATCGGGCCGAGATCCGCTCTTTTCACACCCTTTGAGAGGCTGGGGTACATTGTCATAGACGAGGAGCAGGAGAGCAGCTACAAGTCGGAGATAGTACCCAGATATCACGCGAGAGAGGTGGCTTTCGAGAGAGGCAGGCTTTCCGGCGCTGCAGTGGTGCTGGGGTCTGCTACTCCATCCGTAGACGCCTATTATATGGCGGAGAACGGTGAGCTGACACTTCACAGGCTGACAAAAAGGGCGGTTGCCGCATCACTTGCGGATGTATATGTGACAGATCTGCGAACCGAACTAAAAAATGGCAATAAAACCATGATATCAGCTGATCTTAAATCAGCAATTGACAAAAGACTGAACAGACACGAACAGATCATGCTTTTCTTAAATCGAAGAGGTATGTCGGGAGTGGTTGCTTGCAGAAGCTGCGGCACGGTGGTAAAATGTCCTCACTGTGACGTCTCCCTGTCACTCCATGCTGATGGCAAAATGAAGTGCCATTACTGCGGCTATGAGAGAGATAATGTGAGAGTGTGTGAGACCTGCGGCTCAGAATTTATAGGTACATTTAAGGCAGGCACAGAGAGGGTGGAACAGCAGGTTAGAAGGCTTTTTCCTGCCGCGAGGATCCTTCGGATGGACTCCGACACCGTAAAAAAGAAGGACAGCTACGAAAATATCCTGTCTGCCTTCGCGAATCACGAGGCAGACATATTGATAGGAACACAGATGATCGTAAAGGGACATGATTTCCCTGAGGTGACTCTGGTTGGGATACTGGCTGCGGATATGTCACTGGGAGTTCCTGAATATACGGCGGCAGAGAGGACTTTCTCGCTGCTGACCCAGGCAGCGGGGAGAGCCGGCAGAGGCGAAAAGCAGGGAGAGGTATTTATACAGACCTATCAGCCGGACAATTACGCAGTTAGATCCGCGGTGGCTCAGGACTATGAGGGTTTTTACGAGCGGGAGATAGAATACAGGAGATTGCTTTCCTATCCGCCGGTGAGCAGCCTGCTTATTTGTCTCGTGGCTTCGCGCCTTGAGGATGAGGTCCGAAATTTTTCCGCAAAACTGGTGGAGGACATCGTGTCAGGTTTTGACGATGTTCGAGTCATAGGACCGTCAAAGGCCGGCATCTATAAGGTAAACGATATATACAGGATGCAGGTTTTCGTTAAGAGTGAGGACAAGAGAAAACTGGAGCGGGTGAAGGATCGGGCGGAAGTACTCCTTAATATTGAAGGAACACGGAAAAAGTGTTATATTGTCTTTGACCTTTCGTAGGAAAGCATCATTGAAAAAACGAGGTAAAAAAGAGATGGCATTAAGAGAGATCAGATTGCTGGGGGATCCTGTCCTTACAAAGAAGTGTAAGGGGGTTGTGGAGATAACACCCCGCATCAGAGAACTGGTGGAGGATATGCTTGATACCATGTACGAGGCGAACGGTGTGGGGTTGGCGGCTCCGCAGGTCGGAGTGCTACGCCGTATCTGCGTGGTTGATATAGGTGACGGTCCCATTATCATGATAAACCCAAAGATCATAAAGACTGACGGGGAACAGACGGGAGACGAGGGTTGTCTCTCTTATCCCGGAAAGGCCGGAAAAGTAACGAGACCGAATCATGTCATCGCAGAGGCGTACGATCTGGATATGAATCTAAATACCATAGAGGGCGAGGAACTGCTGGCCCGCGCGATCCTGCATGAGGTGGATCACCTGGACGGACACATGTACACTGAGAAGGTCGAGGGTGAGATATTCGATGTGAAGTCGGGGGATGAAACAGAAGAGAGCGAAGAGGAGGAAGTGTAGATGACAAGGGTTATCTATATGGGTACTCCTGATTTTGCGGTGGGTCCGTTGAAGGCACTGGCGGAGGATTCCTCCTACGAGGTGGTGCTGACGGTTACAAGACCTGACGCTCCCGTGGGGCGAAAGCAGATACTGACGCCTTCGCCTGTCAAGGAGACAGCCATGGAATACGGGATCAGTGTTTTTCAGCCCGTTAATTTTAAGACCGGAGAAAATATAGAATATCTGCGCAGGTTTGGCGCGGATGTGATGGTGGTAGCTGCCTACGGTAATATCCTGCCGGAGGCGGTTCTTGATATGGTGCCTTTTGGATGCATCAATATTCACGCATCCCTGCTGCCAAAATACAGAGGGGCGGCTCCAATCCAGTGGGCTATCATCAACGGTGAGGAGAAGACCGGAGTTACCATAATGAAGATGGATAAGGGAGTGGACACAGGTGACATAATTTCACAGAGGGAATATGTCATCAGACCGGATGAGACGGGGGCCAGCCTTTTCGACCGTCTTTCTGTCACAGGTACAGAGCTTCTGATGGATACATTGCCCGATATCGTTAGCGGAAAGGCGGGTTTCATAAAGCAGGATGAAACCCTGGCTTCAAAGGTAGGGATGATAAAAAAGAGCGACGCACTGCTTGATTTTTCCATGACGGCGTCGGAGCTGGAGCGCCGTGTAAGAGGCTTTTACGGATGGCCGGTGGCATATACATATTTGAGAGGAAAGAGCGTAAAGCTTCATGAGGCAAAGGTCTCTGAAAGCGATTTCTCAGGTGAGTCCGGGAAGGTGTTTATCTCGGATGGAAGGGTATTCGTCTGCTGCGGTAAGGGCAGTCTTGAGATCCTGCGACTGCAGCCTGAGGGGAAGAAACCCTTGTCGGCGTCGGATTGCCTGAACGGACGTGTTATAAAGGAGGGTGACAGGTTTGACAGCCGGATCGCCTGAGAGAAGGATTATAGTCGGCATCCTGATGGATATGGACAGGGGTACATTTATGTCCGAGGCCATCGCGTCAGGCGTGAGATGTGCGCCTGCCGACATAAACAGGAGCTTTATCACCAGAGAGGTCAAGGGAGTCACCGAGAGGCGCATTACAATAGACTATATAATTGATTCTGTGGCAAGGACGAAGACATCCCGCCAGGACAGCATGATCAGGAGTGTGCTGAGGATGGCTGTCTATGAGTTGGTGTTTGAGGACGGGATCCCGCAGCACGCTGCCGTGAACGAAGCGGTGGAGCTGGTGAAGAGATCGAAGCATCGTGAACTCTCCGGGTTTGTAAATGGAGTCTTACGGAACATAAACAGGAATAGAGATGGATTTACATCGTCTTTTTACAAAAAAACCGAAATTATTTATTCGATTCCAAAATGGATTTTTGAGCGTTGGAAAATAGAGTTTGGATTTAATGAAGCTGAAAATATGGCCAAAGCCTCGCTTGCGGAACGAAAACTCACCGCGAGGGTCAATACCCGGCTGACAGATATGGTGGCTCTTACAGAAATGCTTGATTCATCTGGCACAGAGGTTGTGCCGTTGTCTGAAAATAAAAATGCTTTTGTGCTTTCGGGGGTTTCCGACCTGACTTCTCTGTCTGCCTTCAGAGAAGGATTTTTTTATGTGTCGGATCTGTCTTCACAGGCGGTGGTTGACAGTGCCGGTATAAAGCCGGGGGATGAGATACTCGATATCTGCGCTGCCCCGGGGGGCAAGAGTGTTACGGCGGCTATACTGACGGGAGATAAGGGGAAAGTGGTGTCCTGCGATCTCACGCCAAGGAAGGTATTGCTGATAGAAGAGAATATCAAGAGGCTTAAATTAACAAATGTTGAAGCTTTGCTTAATGACGCCAAAGTATTAAAAAATGATTTTATAGAAAGATTTGATATTGTACTTGCCGATCTTCCCTGTTCGGGACTCGGAACGATAGCCCACAAGCCTGATGTGAAATACAGGGTGAAGGAGTCGGATATCGCCGGACTTGCCGCTGCTCAGAGGGAGATATTGGGAACTGCAGCGAGATATGTAAAGATGGGCGGCAGGCTTGTCTTTTCCACCTGTACAGTAGATCTGACCGAGAACAGAAAAAACGCGGAGTGGTTTCTTGAAAGTCACCCCGATTATGAACTCATTGCATCGGAACAGAGATTTATCACGGAGAGCTACGACGGTTTCTTTTACGCCGTGTTTCGGAAGAGGGACTTATGATCGATATTTTGTCCATGAATTTCGCTGAACTGAACAAATACATGGAGGAACTGGGGGAAAAGTCCTTTCGGGCGCAGCAGATCTTTCGGTGGCTTCATAAGAGCTATGTGCCTGATTTTGGAGATATGACGAATATCTCAAAAAATCTTAGGGAGAGGCTGGCGGGAGAATGTGAGATCAGGCTGCCAAAGATCATGCAGGTTCAGCAGAGCAGAAAGGACGGCACGAGAAAGTATCTGATGAAGCTTAGTGACGGGGAATTGGTGGAGAGTGTCCTGATGGAGTATGAACACGGACTCTCGGCCTGTATCTCCTCGCAGGTGGGGTGCGCCATGGGCTGTGCCTTCTGTGCCTCTACGGTGGGAGGACTGGTAAGGAGCCTTTTTGCGTCAGAGATGGTGGGGCAGATCTATACTATGACCGAGGATATCGGGAAGCGAATATCCTCGGTGGTGGTCATGGGAATAGGGGAACCTCTGGATAATTATGAAAACCTGCTCCGGTTTATTGAGCTCATCACTGATGATAAGGGATATGACCTGAGCGGCAGGGGGATAACCGTATCCACCTGCGGTCTGTGCGACAGGATCGACGAGATGTCGGAATTGTCACTGCCGATCACTCTCGCGGTATCTCTTCATGCTTCCAATCAGCAGAAGAGAGAAAAGATCATGCCTGTCGCCAGAAGATATGACATGGACAGGCTGCTTGCCACCTGCCGCAATTATTTTGAGAAGACAGGGCGCAGACTTACCTTTGAGTATGCGCTTATCGCGGGAGAAAATGACAGTGAAAGGGATGCCGTGAGTCTTGCTTCCATCCTGAAGGATATGCATGCCCATGTGAATCTGATACCGGTGAATCCCGCGAGAGAGAATATGCGCGCTCCCGACAAGGCATCGGTCTGCGTTTTCAGGGAGAGACTCATGCGTCTCGGCGTCAATGCTACGGTTAGAAGGACGCTGGGAAGCGACATAGACGGAGCCTGCGGTCAGCTTCGTCGCAAGAATATTTGACTTCTTTTTTTGTTGTGATATACTTGTTGTTTAAGCAATGGTAAAACCAGTGGAGAGGTGATATGGAAGCTTATTACATAACAGATATAGGGCGAAAGAGAAGCTCCAATCAGGATTATATGTTCATCTCGGAGAGGCCTGTCGGGAGCCTCCCCAATCTTTTTATTGTTGCAGACGGGATGGGGGGCTACGCAGCGGGTGATCTGGCTTCAAAGATGGCGGTGGAGACCATAGTTGAATATATAGAGTCTCATCAGTCCGAGGATTTTGAAACGCTGATAAAGGATGCGATATCAAATGCCAACACAGTGATCAGAGGGAAGGCCGCATCGGATCCGGTATTGGAAGGGATGGGCACAACTGTCGTTTTGTGTGTGATAAATTCCGACTATATAATAGTCGCAAATGTGGGCGATAGCAGGCTTTACGCCATAAATGACGACCTGCGTCAGATAACCACCGATCACTCCTATGTACAGGAGATGGTCAGGATGGGGCGCATCAGGGGAGATGAGGCGTCGCGCCACCCCGACAAGAATGTCATAACAAGGGCGGTGGGAGCCGAAGATGGTATAAATGTGGATATCTTTAAGGAGAATATTTTCCCCGGCGAGATGTTTCTGCTATGTACCGACGGATTGACCAATATGGTAGAGGATGACAGGATTTTACAGATACTTTCGGAGAACAGTGAGCTATCCGAAGCTGGAAATATGCTTGTAGATCAGGCAAATGAAAAAGGTGGAAGGGACAATATCACGGTTGTCCTTGTCCGTATATAATGAGGAGATTGTCATGTTAGAGATAGGCACATATTTGGCGGACAGATATGAGATCCTCCAGAACATCGGAGCCGGAGGAATGTCCGATGTCTACAAGGCAAAGGATCAGGTTCTCGGAAGGTTTGTAGCCATTAAGGTATTAAAACCCGAGTTTACCGAAGATATGAATTTTGTCACGAAATTTCACGCGGAAGCTCAAGCGGCAGCCGGACTCGAGCATCCAAACATAGTTAATATATACGATGTAGGTTCCGAGAACGGTATGCACTACATCGTGATGGAATATATCGATGGCATTACCCTGAAGGAATACATCGAGAAAAAGGTTCAGATCAGCGATAAAGAGACTATAAGCATCGCTATCCAGGTGGGAAGGGGCATAGAGGCGGCTCACAGGAAAAACATCATCCACAGGGACATCAAGCCCCAGAATATCATGATATCCAAGCAGGGAAAGGTTAAAGTGACTGATTTTGGTATTGCGAAAGCGGTAAACGCAAATACCATTCATTCCGATGTTATGGGTTCGGTTCACTACTCCAGCCCTGAGCAGGCCAGAAACGGCTTTGTGGATGTAAAGAGCGATATCTATTCACTGGGTATCGTTATGTATGAGATGGTGACAGGGCGTGTGCCTTTCGACGGCGACACCACCGTGGCCATCGCGATTCAGCATATTCAGGAGGAGATCGAGACTCCCCGTACCTACGCTCCCGATATACCGGTGAGTCTTGAAAAGATTATATTAAAATGTACCCAGAAAAGTCCTGACAGGCGCTATCCGCAGATGTCAGATCTCTTGTCTGATCTCAAGCGCTCTCTAAATGAGCCGGATGTGGATTTTGTGGTGATGCCGGATCAGACATCCGACAAGACCAGAGTCATCGGCAATGACGAGCTCAGACAGATCAAGGAAAAGACTGAAAACCGCGTGGATCTGACCGGGGAGAGGGAGAAAGCTGCCGTGGCGCCAGTGGATGAGGAGGTATCGGAAACCCGGAGTTCCGGGGAATATGAGGAGACGTCGGGTTTTTTAAACCCAAAGATGGAAAAGATAGTTACCATAATGGGGATAGTAGCCGCAGTGGTAATTTTGATGATAGTGCTCTACTTTGTGCTTTCTTTGGTGGGAGTATTCAAAGGATTTTCCGCTGTTTCCGAATCGGGCACTACCATAGAGGATATAATAAACGCTGAGACCGAGGACAAGGTTATCTCCACGGGAGAGGGAAGTGAGAGCGGGGATCCTTCCGAAGAGGATTCGGATGAGTCCGGGTCGTCGGTAAACAGCGTAAAGATGATAAATGTAGTCGGAAAGACCTACGAGGAGGCAGCGGACGCCCTTGCCGGGATCGGAGCCGATATATATGAGGAGGGCTCGAGTCCGTCAGAGGAATATGACGAGGGGTTGGTCATCCACCAGAGTATAGAGCCGGATACACTCATCACTGAAAATACCACGGTCTATGTCATCGTGAGCTCCGGAGCTGGAACCGTTGAGGTACCTGAGGTAGCAGGCTTCACGGACACTGCCGCCATAGGAATGCTGCAGGATGCGGGCTTTGGCTATGTGAGAGAGTATGAGAACTCCTCTACAGTGCCTGAGGGCACAGTTATCTCCCAGGATCCCGGGCAGGGCAGCAGCGCAAATCCTGGAGATGTGATAACCATCGTTGTCAGCCAGGGAATGGCTACCTATTCCGTACCGGATCTCAAAGGTATGGATGTCGATGACGCAAAGAAGCTTATTGAGGATACGGGGCTCGTCGTAGGGCTTATAGACGAGGTGTATGATGAGAGTGTGCCGAAGGGGCAGGTCATTTCCCAGGATACGCTGGTGGGAAAGACGGTTTACGAGGGCACTGAGATCGGGCTCACCGTGAGCCTTGGAAAAGAAGAGCACCTGTACAGATTCGCGGCGCAGATACCCGTGATAAACGATGACAGGGTAAATGCCGGTTATATCTATCTCTATGCGGGGGATATCTCGGGACAGATATCTTCGGATGACCTGAGGGAATATCTGAACGGACATGACGGTTCCATTGACGGATATTTTGATGAGACAGTTACATGCATAGGAAGATGGAACAGAGTTGAGGCGGAGGAATTCCCTTTCACCATATCCGTGACGGATCAGGAGGCATCGGAGGGAACTCTCATCTGTGTATGGGAGATGATCACCGATGAGGGGGATTTTTTCTATGATTATTCAAAACAGGCCGGAGTAGCATTTACACAGCAATAAAAAATGCGTTATTAGAGGAGCCAAGTAGAGGAAAGCGTCTCTGTAAGTCCCTGATTATTGACGGTGCATGCAACTGATGAAAATGAGGCAGGGAAAACATCAAACAGGATAGTAAAGTTTGGCGGAAAAACCGTCAATAATAGAGGAGATATATATGAGTGCATCAGAAAATCTGAGTAATCTGGGGATAGTACTGCCCGAGCCTCCAAAGGCTGTGGCATCCTATTTTCCAGCGGTAAAGAGCGGTAATTTGATCTATGTTTCGGGACAGATACCCATTGAGAACGGCGCCCTGAAATACGCCGGCGCTGTCAGCGATGAAAATCTCGAGACCGCTAAAAAGGCGGCAGAGCTCTGCGCAGTAAATGTCATTGCCCAGGCGGCTGCCCTGAGCGGAGGCGTTGACAATATCAGGCGAATCGTAAAGATTTCCGTGTTTGTGAACGCGGCAGAGGGCTTTACGGGAGAGCATATGGTGGCAAATGGCGCCAGCGATCTCTTTGTGTCGGTATTCGGTGATGATGGAAGGCACGCCAGGAGCGCCGTGGGAGCTGTATTGCCTATGGGGGCGATGACTGAGGTGGAGGCCATAATAGAGGTTTAGTTTATCACAGTCGATTGAAGCTATGGTATATTCATTAAATGACAGACAAAACGAAGCGGTTTTCTGTACTGAGGGACCGCTTCTTATATTTGCGG
>CALFUE010000021.1 GCA_937916345.1 uncultured bacterium | reverse complement strand
AAGTCTCAAATTATTGCGCAAGCGCATAATTTGGACCTTTTGACCCTTGTATCATCATGTAGTTGAGTTATGTATTTTGTGTATTTTTCAGGAGGGTATTATGATCACAAAAAAAGATTACAAATTCTGGTTCTGTACAGGCTCACAGGATCTATACGGAGATGAGTGTCTGAAGAATGTTGCCGAACACGCAAAAATCATAGTCGATAAATTAAACGCAACAGGCATTCTTCCCTATGAACTGGTATGGAAGCCAACGCTGATCACAAACGAGCTGATCAGAAAGACTTTTAACGAGGCTAATCTTGACGAGAATTGTGCCGGTGTTATCACCTGGATGCACACCTTTTCCCCCGCAAAATCCTGGATATTGGGGCTTCAGGAATACAAGAAGCCGCTCCTTCATCTTCACACTCAGTTCAACGAGGAGATTCCCTACGATACCATCGATATGGATTTCATGAACGAAAACCAGTCGGCTCACGGTGACAGAGAGTACGGACATATAGTTTCCCGCATGCGCATCGAGAGAAAGGTGGTGGTCGGTCATTGGTCAGATCCCGGGGTAGTGAAGCGCATAGCCGGCTGGATGCTGACAGCAGTCGGCGTCATTGAGTCAAGCCACATCAGAGTAATGAGAGTGGCTGACAACATGAGAAATGTGGCCGTCACCGAGGGCGACAAGGTTGAGGCACAGATAAAGTTCGGCTGGGAGATTGACGCTTATCCCGTAAACGAGATCGCCGAGCGCGTTTCGGATGTGAGCGAAGCCGATATCAACACCCTGGTTGAGGAGTACTACGATAAATACGAGATACTTCTGGAGGGCAGGGATGAAAAGGAATTCCGCGAGCATGTGGCTGTTCAGGCGGCAATCGAGATAGGCTTCGAGAGATTTCTCGAGGAGAAGAATTACTCTGCGATAGTCACTCACTTCGGAGATTTGGGAGCGCTGAAGCAGCTGCCGGGACTATCTATCCAGAGACTTATGGAAAAGGGCTATGGCTTCGGCGCCGAGGGCGACTGGAAGGTTGCAGCCATGGTTCGTCTTATGAAGATCATGACAGCCGGAGTTAAGGACGCAAAGGGTACTTCCATGCTGGAGGATTACACTTACAATCTGGTAAAGGGCAAGGAAGGAATCCTGGAGGCTCACATGCTTGAAATCTGTCCCACCATCGCCGACGGTCCCATATCCATAAAGTGCTGCCCGTTATCTATGGGCGACAGAGAGGATCCTGCCCGTCTGGTATTTACCTCAAAGGAAGGCCACGGCATCGCTGTTTCGCTGATAGATCTCGGAAACAGATTCCGTCTCATAATAAACGATGTGGAATGCAAAAAGGTGGAAAAGCCCATGCCGAAGCTTCCCGTTGCTACCGCATTCTGGACTCCCGAGCCCGATATGTATGTGGGTGCTGAGGCGTGGATCCTGGCAGGCGGAGCTCATCACACCGCATTCACCTACGATCTCACTGCGGAGCAGATGGGCGACTGGGCATCCATGATGGGAATAGAGGCTGTATATATCGACAAGGACACAAAGATCAGAGATTTCAAGAGGGATCTGGCACTCGGCGAGGTGTTTTACAGATGACAGGCTTTCACGATCCGAAGGAATTTAATCCGAATCTGAAGTATTACGAAATAAATGATGTGCCGCATCTCAAGATAAACGGCAGGACTGTGGAGGGGGCAACCCCCCTTCCGCTGTTTTGGAACAATAGCGGCATAGAACTTTTGACCGACAGCAGCGAGGTGTGGGTGGATCTCATTGTGGAT
>CALFUE010000020.1 GCA_937916345.1 uncultured bacterium | reverse complement strand
AGTAGCACGCGACGGTCAGTGCATAGAGGAGATCGGCACCTACGATCCGCTTACCGACCCCGCTACCATCAACATCGATGCGGAAGCTGCAAAGAAGTGGCTCGCAAACGGCGCTCAGCCCACGGAGACGGTAGCCAGACTTTTCAAGATCGCAGGCGTCACCGAAAAGTAATAAGGTGAGGTGGCATCTATGAAAGAATTGGTTGAAACGATCGCGAGGGCTCTGGTGGAGCATCCTGATGAAGTCAGGGTCACCGAGGAGGAGAGTGACGGAGATATTGTGGTATATCTCAATGTGGCCGAGGACGATATGGGAAAGGTCATCGGCAAACAGGGGCGTATAGCAAAAGCTATTCGCTCTGTTGTAAAAGCAGCATCCATAAAGCAGGGGAAGCATGTGGATGTCGAAATTGGAAGATAGAGACTGGGAAAGGTTTCAGTGACATCCCTGTAATCCCGAAGGTATTGACATAAAATCAAAAAACTGATATTATAAACGATAATCGTGGCAATTCGACGGTCATTTTCGTTAGTTTTGCCATGTAATTTAATAGGAGGTGCATTGTGACAGGTATTATCATTGCTGTCATAATCTCCGTCCTTCTCACGGCGGCAGTGACCTATTTCGTTGTAGGTCGGCTCCAGGCAAAGCGTGCCGATTCCACTATAGGGCTGGCCGAGGAAAAAGCCAGAGGCATCATAGATGATGCCGTCAAGGCCGCTGAGGCAAAGAAGCGTGAATCTCTCGTAGAGATCAAGGAAGAGTCAATTCGTGCAAAGAATGATCTGGACAGGGAGATCAAGGAGAGACGCGCGGAAGTGCAGCGTTCTGAGCGCAGAGTGGAGCAGAAGGAATCCAATCTCGACAAAAAGATAGACGCGGTCGAGAAGCGTGAGGCAAAGTTCGCTGAGAGGGAAGCAGAGATTGAGAGGCAGAAGGAAGAAGTCGCAAGGCTGAACGAGCAGAGCACAAGGGAGCTTGAGCGGATCTCGGGATTAACCTCTGAACAGGCAAAAGAATTACTCATAAAATCCGTTGAAGATGATGTAAAACTTGATGCAGCAAAAATGATCAAGGAATTGGAGGCACGAGCCAGGGAAGAAGCCGACAAACGCGCTAAGGAATACATAGTGTCGGCAATCCAGAAGTGTGCGGCAGATCATGTGGCGGAGGCCACCATAACGGTGGTTCCCCTGCCAAGTGATGAGATGAAAGGTCGTATTATCGGACGAGAGGGCAGAAATATCCGTACTCTTGAGACTCTCACAGGTGTTGACCTGGTGATAGATGATATGCCTGAGGCAGTGACTCTTTCCGCGTTTGATCCCGTGAGGAGAGAGATTGCCCGTATAGCATTGGAAAAGCTCATTGTGGATGGGCGTATCCATCCTGCAAGGATCGAAGAGATGGTGGAAAAGGCTCAAAAGGAGGTCGAAGCCACCATCAGGGAAGAAGGAGAGGCAGCGGTACTGGAGGTTGGACTCCATGGCATAAACCCGGAGCTGGTAAAGCTTCTGGGACGCATGAAGTACCGTACCAGTTACGGGCAGAATGTCCTGAAGCACTCCATAGAAGTGGCTCAGCTGGCCGGGATCATGGCTGCCGAGTTTGGAGAGGATGTCCGCATGGCAAAGAGAGCAGGACTTCTCCACGATATAGGCAAGTCGGTTGATCATGAGCAGGGCATGGAAGGTTCACATGTACAGATAGGCGCGGATCTTTGCCGCAAGTACAAGGAGTCTCCCCTTATCATCAACGCAGTGGAAGCGCACCACGGCGATGTGGAGCCACAGTCAGTCATTGCATGTCTGGTACAGGCTGCTGACGCTATCAGCGCGGCAAGACCTGGTGCGAGACGTGAGATGACGGATGCTTATTCAAACAGACTTGCACAATTAGAAAAGATACCAAACGGATTTGACGGAGTAGAAAAATCATTTGCGGTTCAGGCGGGCCGGGAAGTGAGAGTCATCGTAGTGCCTGAGAAGGTTAGCGACGCAGACATGGTTCTACTGGCAAGGAATATCTCAAAGCAGATCGAGTCAGAGCTGCAGTATCCGGGTCAGATAAAGGTAAATGTCATTCGGGAATCAAGAGTTGCCGATTATGCGAAATAAGACTTCATGATGAGAGATTACCCCTGCGGGATCACGCAGGGGTTTTTCATTTTACATTTATGGCGTTTATGGCCTTAGAATAGGAGGATGCTATGGAAGAGATCAGGAGAGTAAAGAGAAATATGTGTTTCGAGGGGGCGATAGTCGACTTTTACCAGGATGACATGCAGATGCCGGACGGTACCATCCACAAGTGGGATTTGGTACACCACAGAAAGGGCGCGGCGGCAGTTCTGCCCATACTCCCCGACGGAAGGATTCTTATGGTCAGGCAGTTTAGAAACGCTCTTGATCGAATGACTCTCGAGATTCCTGCCGGGGCAAGGGATGATGTGAACGAGGAGACGGTTGTCTGTGCCGCGAGAGAGCTGGAGGAGGAGACGGGATATGCAGCCGGAAAGATCGAGTTCCTCCTGAACCTGCGCCCCACGGTGGCTTACTGCGATGAATTTATCGATATTTTCGTGGCGACGGATCTGAAGCCCGGACATACCCATCCGGATGAGTATGAATTTGTAGATGTGGAGAAGCATGAGCTGAAAGAGCTGGCGGAGATGATATACGCCGGAAAGCTCTGCGACGGGAAGACCGTCGCGGCTATAATGAGTTATCTGGCGAAACAGAAATTGTTTCTCAACATCACTTAAACTGCCGGCAGATTCTGCGAGCACATTCACTGTCGCGTTCAATTCCTGCATGGATGCAGAGGTCTCTGCCGTCTGGGCAATTTCATCCGCTGCCGCGAACGCAGCAAAAACATCCGCAGTTTCATCGGGATGGATCAGTCCTCCCAGGGCATCGATGGTAACGAACCTTTACTTTCAGTTTAGTTTCCCTTTGACAATAAAAATAAGATAGTCTAAAATTTTTAAGTCGGATGAGATCATTTGTTTTCAGAGGAGCTTATTAAAGATGAGCGAGAAGCATACACTGTCACATCTGGATCGTCTTGAGGCAGAGGCGATATATATAATGCGTGAGGTCGCAGCTGAGTGCGAAAAGCCTGTCATGCTCTACTCGATAGGAAAGGACAGCTCGGTCATGCTGCACCTGGCAATGAAGGCTTTTTATCCCGAGAAGCCTCCCTTCCCGTTCCTGCATGTAAATACCACCTGGAAATTCAGGGAGATGATCGAATTTCGCGACAGGAGAGCAAAGGAACTCGGCATAGAGATGCTCGAATACATCAATGAGGATGGCCTGAGGGCGGGCATCAACCCGTTTGATCATGGATCGTCCTACACGGATATAATGAAGACGCAGGCCCTGAAGCAGGCTTTGGATAAACACGGTTTCACCGCGGCCTTCGGCGGAGGACGGAGAGACGAGGAGAAATCCCGGGCAAAGGAGAGGATATTCTCCTTCAGGGATGCCTCACACGCCTGGGATCCGAAGAACCAGCGGCCGGAGATGTGGAAGTGCTACAACACTGAGATTAAAAAGGGCGAGAGCATCAGAGTCTTTCCTATATCCAACTGGACGGAGGCCGATATCTGGCAGTATATAAAGAGAGAGGAAATCCCAATAGTTCCGCTGTATTTTGCGGCAGAGCGCCCGGTGGTGGAGCGGGACGGCAATCTTATCATGGTGGATGACGAGAGGATGCGACTGCTGCCCGGGGAAAAACCGGTGAAAAAGATGGTAAGGTTCAGAACCTTAGGCTGCTACCCCCTGTCGGGCGGCGTGGAATCAAATGCTGTCACCATAGACGAGGTTATTGCAGAAACTTTGAGCGCAGCAGAGTCGGAGCGTACCAGCCGTGTGATAGATCATGACGGCGGCGCTGCATCCATGGAAAAGAGAAAAAGAGAAGGTTATTTTTGAGCATGGAACAGACAAAAGGATTATTGAAGTTCATAACCTGTGGAAGTGTGGATGATGGAAAATCCACGCTGATAGGCCATATGCTCTACGATTCAAAGCTTATCTTTGCGGACCAGGAGGAAGCCTTAAAGCTGGACAGCAGGGTAGGCAGCAGGGGAGGTGATATAGATTACTCACTGCTCCTGGACGGGTTGATGGCAGAGAGGGAGCAGGGCATCACTATCGATGTGGCCTACAGATATTTCACCACAGACAAGAGGAGCTTTATCGTCGCCGACACTCCCGGACATGAGGAGTACACCCGCAATATGGCGGTGGGAGCGTCATTTGCGGAGCTTGCCGTCATCCTGATGGATGCCGCAAAAGGAATACTCAGGCAGACCAGGAGACACTGTCAGATCTGCTCAATGATGGGCATCAGGCATTTTGTCTTTGCCGTCAACAAGATGGATCTGACAGGCTATTCAAAGAGCCGATTTAAGGAGCTTGAAAAAGATATTAAAAAGCTTGCCATAGATCTGGAGCTTGAAAATGTCATGGTGATACCCGTATCTGCCACTGAGGGAGACAATATCACAAAGCGTTCCGTAAATATGAACTGGTACAGCGGACCGGTGCTGTTAGAATATTTAGAGACTGTGGATGTGTCCGGACAGTCAAATGAGGAGGGCTTCGTACTCCCGGTGCAGCGCGTCACGAGACCTGACGCCTCTTTCAGGGGGTTTGCCGGTGAGATAGAGTGCGGCGGGATACGCGTGGGAGATGAGATAACCGTTCTCCCGGGTGATGAGAGAGCAAAGGTAAAGAGCATTATAGTGGGGGACAGCGAGGAGGATCACGCCATAGGAGGAGAACCCGTTACAATCAGCCTTGACAGGGAGGTGGATATCTCCAGAGGCTCCGTGATAATTAAGGATACAGTGCTTTCAATAAGCAGCATGTTTACGGTAAAGCTGCTGTGGATGGATGACGAGCCGCTGGCCGCGGGAAGAGCCTTTGTGATAAAGCTTTCCACTCAAAAGCTCCCTGCTACAGTCATGAGGATAAAATATAAACTGGATATCGATACCGGGGACAAACTGCCTTCGGAGGTATTGTATAAAAACGAGATAGCGGAGTGCGAGATAGCACTGGTTGGAAGCGCGGTATTTGACAGATTCGAGTTCCACCCTACGCTGGGCGAGTTTATCCTGATAGACCGTATCACCAATATGACCAGCGCTTGCGGAGTGATCCTTCACTCGCTGCGCAGATCGGACAATATATTCTGGCAGGATTTTGACATCACCAGAGATGTCAGGGCTAAAAGCCTCGGTCAGAAGCCGTTGACCCTGTGGTTTACGGGACTCTCCGGCGCGGGCAAATCGACTTTGGCGAATGCCCTGGAAAAGAGGCTTTACTCACTGGGGTACCACACCATGCTGCTGGACGGAGACAATATCCGTATGGGCATCAACAAAAACCTCGGCTTCAAAGAGGCCGACCGAGTGGAAAATATCAGGCGCGTCGCCGAGATCGCAAAGCTTATGAATGACGCGGGACTCATCGTTCTTACAGCTTTTATATCCCCCTATATTGCGGACAGAAGAAATGCCAGAAACATCATAGGGGACGGCAATTTCATTGAGGTATATGTCAACACTCCCCTGGAGGAATGTGAGAAGAGAGATGTGAAGGGGCTCTATCAAAAGGCCAGAAAAGGAGAGATCCCTAACTTTACGGGTATAGGCAGCCCCTATGAGCCCCCGGAGGAGCCGGAGATCATCACAGATACTCTGGGTCATGATGTGGAGACTTGCGTTGACGAGCTTTTGGATGAGATCAGGAAATATTTATAAACCTGGAAAGGAACCTTATAACGGTTAATTAAGAATATGGCAAATGAAAATTACGGCGCAAGCCAGATCGCGGTATTAGAGGGTCTTGAGGCTGTCAGGAAGCGCCCCGGAATGTATATAGGTTCGGTCTCAAGAAAGGGACTCAGCCATCTGATATACGAGATAGTAGACAACTCCGTGGATGAGCATCTGGCAGGGAGCTGCAATATCATCAAAGTGACTCTGGAGGCGGACGGTTCATGTACCGTGGAGGACAATGGACGGGGAATTCCCGTTGATATGCATGAAAAGGGAGTACCGGCAGCACGCCTCGTGTTTACTACACTGCACGCGGGAGGAAAATTCGACAATAATGTATACAAGACCTCCGGCGGTCTGCACGGTGTTGGATCCTCGGTCGTGAACGCGTTGTCTGTATATATGGATGTGGAGATTTCCCGTGACGGACATATATGGCACGACAGGTACGAACGGGGCAACCCCGTGCTTTCTCTGGAAAAAGGGCTGCTCCCTGTCATAGGAGACACCCGCCGCACCGGTACAAAGATTAATTTTCTTCCGGATCCGGAGATATTTGAAAAGACCAGATTTAATGAAGAGGATATAAAGAGCAGGATGCATGAGACTGCCTACCTTAATCCCGAACTTACCATCGAGTATTACGATAAGAGAGGTGAGGAGGAGGAGCATATTACCTTTCACGAGAGTGAAGGTATATCGGGCTTTGTCAGGGCTCTGACGGCTAATTCCGAGACTATATGTGATGTGGTGCATTTCAAGGGTGAGAGCGATAATATCGCCGTAGAGGTGGCGTTCCAGTATACAAGCGATTTCCACGAAAATATAAACGGCTTCTGCAACAATATATTCAACTCCGAGGGCGGAACGCATATCACAGGTTTCAAGACTACCCTTACCACCGTGATAAATTCTTATGCCAGAGAGCTTGGAATTCTAAAGGGGAAGGATGTGAATTTCACCGGCGCGGACGTGAGAAACGGGTTGACTGCGGTGATATCCGTCAAGCATCCGGATCCCAGATTTGAGGGGCAGACCAAGACAAAGCTGGATAATCAGGATGCCTTAAAGGCAACATCCAAGGTGACGAATGATGAGATACAGCTTTATTTCGACAAGAATCTCGATACATTAAAGGCCGTGATCGAGTGCGCCGAGCGGGCCGCAAAGATCAGAAAGAGCGAGGAGAAGGCAAAGACAAACCTTCTGACGAAGCAGAAATTTTCCTTTGACTCAAACGGAAAGCTGGCAAACTGCGAGTCAAAGGATTACAGTAAATGCGAGATCTTCATAGTGGAGGGAGACTCCGCGGGAGGAAGCGCAAAGATGGCAAGAAACCGTATGTTTCAGGCTATCATGCCAATAAGAGGAAAGATACTCAATGTGGAGAAAGCCTCTATCGACAAGGTGCTGGCCAACGCGGAGATAAAGACCATGATAAATGCTTTCGGCTGCGGCTTCTCGGAGGGCTACGGAAATGACTTTGACATAGAAAAGCTCAGATATGATAAGATAATCATCATGGCAGATGCGGATGTGGACGGAGCCCATATAGCGACCTTACTTCTGACGCTGTTTTACCGGTTTATGCCGGAGCTCATATTTCAGGGGCACGTGTACCTGGCAATGCCGCCGCTGTACAAGGCAATACCTGCCAGGGGCGAGGAGGAATATCTCTATGATGATGCCGCACTGGAAAAATACAGGAAGAATCACAAGGGTTCCTTTACTCTCCAGCGCTACAAGGGGCTGGGAGAGATGGATCCCGGGCAGCTCTGGGAGACGACGTTGGATCCCCGGCGCCGGCTTCTGAAAAAAGTCGAGATAGAGGACGCCCGCATGGCTAGCGATGTCACCGCCATGCTCATGGGAAATGATGTGGCACCCAGAAAGACCTTCATCTATAACCACGCCACAGAAGCGGAGCTGGATGTTTGATGGCCTTGTGTTTAGCGTTAAAGGAAGGACAGATCATGGACGATTCAGACAGGATACTTCGGACCGAGTTTTCCGAGGTTATGCAAAAATCATATATCGATTACGCTATGAGCGTCATCATTTCCAGGGCGATCCCGGATGTGAGGGACGGTTTGAAGCCCGTGCAGCGAAGGACTCTCTACGATATGCATGAGCTGGGCATCAGGTACGACAAACCTTTCAGAAAGAGCGCCAGGATCGTGGGAGATACCATGGGTAAATATCACCCCCATGGCGATTCTTCCATTTACGAGGCTTTGGTTGTGATGGCTCAGGATTTCAAGAAGAGCCTTCCCCTTGTTGACGGACACGGCAATTTCGGTTCCATAGAGGGGGATGGCGCTGCCGCCATGCGTTATACCGAGGCCAGATTAAAAAAGATAACCCAGGAGGCATTTCTGTCGGATCTCGACAAGGATGTGGTGGATTTCATTCCCAATTTCGACGAGACAGAAAAGGAGCCGGAGGTTCTCCCGGTAAAGATACCAAATCTCCTGGTAAACGGAGCTGAGGGTATCGCCGTCGGAATGGTGACATCCATTCCGCCCCATAACCTGAGTGAAGTGATAGATGCCGTGAAGGCGTATATGAAAAATCCGGATATCAATACCGTGCAGATGATGGAGTATATCAAGGGACCGGATTTTCCCACGGGCGGAATCGTCACAAACAGGGATGAGCTGCTGCAGCTCTATTCCACCGGCGTCGGAAAGATAAAGATCCGGGGCAGGGCAGAGATAGAGAAAGGCAAAAACGGAAAGCTCTCCATCGTGGTCACAGAGATCCCATATACCATGATAGGCGCCGGCATAGGAAAGTTTTTGAATGATGTATATCATCTGGTGGAGACCCGTGTGACAAGCGACATCACCGACATCTCCAACCAGTCCTCAAAGGAGGGTATAAGGATCGTCATTGAGCTGAAAAAAGGCGCCGACGCCGGGAATATACTCAATCTCCTTTATAAAAAGACCAGGCTTGAGGACACCTTTGGCGTAAATATGCTTTCCGTATGCGACGGAAAGCCGGAGACACTCGGAATAGTGCCCATTATCCGCCATCATGTAAAATTTCAATATGAGCTTGCCACCAGAAAATACAATACACTTCTTGCAAAGGAGCTTGACAAAAAGGAGGTTCAGGAGGGACTCATCAAGGCCTGCGATGTCATCGACCTCATCATAGAGATACTCCGCGGTTCAAAGACCGTGAAGGAGGCAAAGGAATGTCTCATGACCGGTGAGACCGCCAATATAAAATTTAAGAGCGAGGAGTCAAAGCGGGATGCCGCGAAGCTCTGCTTTACAGAAAGGCAGGCAACGGCGATACTTGAGATGCGCCTGTCAAAGCTGGTTGGACTTGAGATAGAAGCCCTCATAAAAGAGCACGACGAGACTTTGAAAAATATCGCCGGGTACGAGGATATTCTGAGTAATCGCGGCTCCATGGCAAAGGTGATAATAAGGGAGCTGAACGCCTGTCAGAAGGAGTACGGACAGCCCCGCCGCACAGGCCTGGAGCAGTTATCCGAGATCGTCATCGAAGAAAAGCCAATAGAGGAGATGGATGTGTGCTTCCTCATGGACCGCTTCGGCTACACAAAGGTCATCGATATGGCTTCCTATGAGAGAAACAGAGAGACCGTGGAGAGCGAGAACAGATTTATATTTACTGTAAAAAACACCGGCCGTGTGGGAGTTTTCACCACCGCCGGAAACCTGCATATAATAAAGGTTTCGGATATACCCTTCACCAAATTTCGTGACAAGGGAAAGCCCATAGATAATGTGAGCAGGTACGACTCCGCAGTGGAGAGTTTCGTTTATGTTGGCAATCTGGAGGAGATAATTGTCAGGCAGTTCATCTTTACCAGCAGCGACGGAATGAGCAAGAGGGTGGAAGGAGCGGAGTTTGATCTGAAAAACAGGATGAACAAGGCGACCAGGCTAAATGAAGGGGCGAGCCTTGTGTCCGTCATAGATGTGAATGAGGCGGAAAGCCTGGTTTATGCCACAAAGAATAATATGTTTCTGCGCGTAGATGCGGGGGATATACCCGAAAAGAAAAAGACTGCCGTGGGTGTGAAGGGTATTACTCTGTCCGGGAATGATGAGGTTCGTGAGGTATATCCTCTCCCTGCTGAAGGCGGCAGGATAGCAGAGGGTTCAAAGGGTGAGTTTGATCTGTCCTCATTACGCGTGCTTGGACGTGCCAGCAAGGGAGTTAAGCGCTGATGGTAAAGGGTTCCGGAGAATACCATATAGTGATGATATTTCTGCCGGTGCTTTTGTACTTTTCGGTGATGCGCCTCGTATCCGTAGCCGTAGTATATATAGCGGAAGAGACCGGGGTTGCGGTATCAGGTACCCTGCGCCAGCTGATATGTATGTCGGTGGGGCTCGCGGTGATCTACCCGTTGTTTTATCTCAGGGAAAAAAAGGCTTACAGAGAGTGGAATGACAGAGAACTCGCCGTGAAGGCAGGAGGATGGCCTGATCCGGGGGGTATTGTACTGTCGGTTCTGACTTTTATTCCCGCCTGCTGCTGCGGAAATGCCTTCGTAAATGTCATAAATCTGTCCGGCTATTCGGAGGGTTACGGAAAAGTGGCGGAGACTCTCTACTCAGGGAGCCTTTTTTTGGAACTGACAGCCTATGTGCTGCTCTCGCCGCTTGCGGAGGAGATACTGTACCGCGGGATTGTGTTCTGCCGGGTCAGAAGGGTATTGGGAGTCGTTCCCGGCGTGATCACCTCCGCGCTTCTTTTTTCGATCTTTCACGCAAATCTGGTTCAGGCTGCCTACAGTCTTTTTATGGGAGTACTGCTTGGGATATTTATGGAATATTATCAGAATATCTATATCGTGATCATAGGACATGGCGCCGCAAATCTTCTGTCCGTCTTAAATACGGAATTCGGGTTTTATGATCTCGAAAAAATGGGCTATGATATGTATCTGGGAATTGCCTTTGCAAGCTTTGCGGCAGTTCTGATCATCGCCGTGGTCATGGTGACAAAGCTTCGCAAAAGACTGAACATCATCTCAAAATAATTCTTTTTTGATAGTTTTAACGGCTTCCTCCGACACGGTGCAGGAGAGCTTTCTGACCCTTATACCGGAGCAGAATCTGTTCAGGAAATCTATTATTTTTTCTGTCATATCGCGGTCAAATCTGGGTGATGTGATCCTCATGAAAACACCGGTTATGATATCTGTTTCATCCATTGGAATGATGATATTCTCCGGTCCTTTTTGAAGGAGGGTTACAGCGCGCACGGGATGTGTCCTGTTGTCGCAGATGCCGGAGGTTCCGCACCAGGGGATACCTTTGATTACAGGCACACCATCCTCGAGGGCAAGCAGATTCAGATCCCCGTTTATGTAACTTGTGTTCTCGTATTTGTTCCAGAGTCCGGTGTGAGTGGATTTGCCCATGCCTGAAGGACCGGAAAAGAGAAGTGCCTCATCGCTGTTTTGGTATTTGACAGAGGCTGAGTGAAGGCAGTACATATCGTGCAGGGATGCCAGATAGAGATAGCTCTCCCTCAGGGCGAAGAACAGCTCTTCCGGAAGAGCTTCCGAATCTATATCATCTGTATACATGACACAGCAGCGGGCGTCCTTTGATACGAACATATCCTTAAGAGAGCGGTTCGCGGGATGATGGTAAAGGTAGCCGTTTTCATATTCGTAGAGTGTCAGCAGCGGGTCGTCGATCACGGGGTCAAATTCTTTGGCAGCTGTTTTTTCTGAGGAAAAGAAGACATCCTGGTGGCTCTCTGCTGCTGGAGTGTCAGATATGAAAGCCCGCAGATCCGGATGTATATACTTTTTGTCTGTGTGAAGCAGGAGATCTAAGCCTGCGGCGCTGAGACCAATTGCAGAGGGGAGAGTGGTGAGAGCGGGCAGCTTAAAGCCTGGCATGCTTTTTTTATCATCAGGTTCTGTCACGATCGCATGGCAATCTATGAGCTGATCCGTGAAATCGGTGATATCTCTCCTGAAATCTTCCATGTCATCTTCGCTTAAATCATAGAAGAGAGCGAGGCGCGACACAAGATCGGATAATTCCGAGCCGAAGCCTGTCATTTTCCAGATCTCGCTGCCGGTATCATTCAGTCTCAGGATCGGCATTCTGTCACAGATATTCTGAGCCAGGGGAATAAGTGTGTCCACTCCGCCTATATTCATGAAAAGTACATTTCTACTTTTGTAAAGCATCTCGCAGCTCCTGTTGAATATTTTCAGGGAAACATTTCTTTAAGTGTCTCAATAATAACATAATGTTCCTGTTTTGTACATATTCCGTTGCTTTTAGAGACACGGTTTGCTATAATTTAATGGATGTGTGCTTGAGTAAAGCGGACATTCGCAATCCGCCGGAGACTTTATCACGGGCGGGGCATTCTCTGTTCGTGATAAAAACATATTAAAAGTGGAGGGTTAGATATGAAAACCGATATCGAGATAGCAAGAGAGGCAAAGCTTCGCCATATAAAGGATGTGGCGGCAGATTACGGCATAGATGAGGATGAACTCATATATTACGGTAAAGACAAGGCAAAGCTGGATGATGGTCTGTATGAGAGAATAAAGGATAAAAAGAATGGAAAGCTGGTGCTGGTCACCGCAATAAATCCCACACCTGCGGGAGAGGGAAAGACCACCACAACCATTGGCCTCGGAGAGGCCTTGGGAGCCATGGGTAAAAACGCCATTCTCGCCCTCAGAGAGCCTTCCTTAGGTCCCTGTTTCGGAATTAAGGGAGGAGCCTGTGGCGGAGGTTATGCCCAGGTGGTTCCCATGGATGATATCAATCTTCACTTTACCGGAGATTTCCACGCCATAACATCTGCGAATAATCTTCTGGCAGCGCTCCTTGACAATCACATCCATCAGGGAAACGAGCTTCGGATCGATACCAGAAATATCGTGCTCAAGCGCTGTATGGATATGAATGACCGCGCCTTGAGAAATATTGTCGCAGGTCTCGGACCAAAGTCCGACGGCTTCGTCCGTGAGGATCATTTCTCCATCACTGTCGCCACGGAGATTATGGCGATATTGTGTCTCTGCGAGGGAATGGAAGACTTAAAGGATAAGCTGTCGAGGATAATAGTGGCCTATAATCTGGACGGAAATCCCGTAACGGCAAAAGATCTCGGTGCAGTGGGCGCTATGGCAGCTTTGCTCAAGGATGCCATAAAGCCTAATCTGGTGCAGACACTGACCGGAACGGGCGCATTGGTACACGGCGGTCCCTTCGCAAATATCGCACACGGCTGCAATTCCATCAGAGCCACGAAATATGCATTAAAGCTTGCCGATATAGTGATAACAGAGGCGGGATTCGGCGCGGATCTCGGCGCGGAGAAATTCCTGGATATCAAGTGCAGGAAGGCGGGCTTAAAGCCGGATGCCGTAGTTCTTGTCGCTACCGTGCGCGCATTAAAATACAATGGCGGCGTTAAGAAAGAGGATCTTTCAAAGGAGGATCTGTGTGCATTGGAGCGCGGTATCGTGAATCTGGAAAAGCATATCGAAAATCTCCAGAAATACAATGTCCCCATCGTCGTGACACTCAATTCCTTCACGGCAGACACTCAGGCGGAATATGAATTCATCAAAAAATTCTGTGAGGACAGGGGCTGTGAGTTTGCTCTGTCGGAAGTTTGGGCAAAGGGAGCCGGGGGCGGCAGGGCTCTGGCTGAAAAGGTACTTTTCACCCTTGATAATAAGAGATCGGATTTCGCGCCGATCTATTCGGATGAAATGAGCCTGACCGAAAAGATCGAGACTGTGGCGAGGGAGATCTATGGGGCTGACGGCGTTAATTATCTGCCTGCCGCGAAGAGTTCTCTTGAAAATCTGACCCAAAATGGCTTCGGCGATCTTCCTGTATGTATCGCAAAAACGCAGTATTCTCTCTCTGACAATGAGAAGCTTCTTGCAAGACCCGCTGGTTTCGACATAACAGTGCGCGAGGCTTATGTCAGCGCGGGAGCCGGCTTCGTGGTGGCACTCACGGGAAATATTCTGACTATGCCGGGACTTCCGCGTCATCCTGCGGCGCTGGATATCGATGTGGATGCCCGGGGAAATATTACAGGCTTGTTTTAATGTATGCGGCATTTATTATAAAAACCTCTTTACAAATCAAAAAAATGGGTGTATATTAACTCTACCCCAAAAGCCGAGGACAAACGAGAGGAGGCATTCGTTTGTCAGAGGCAAAGATCATTGGTCTGTTTGGTGTTTCCCAGACAGATATTTCAATTTATTTAACCTCCATCATTCAGAATATGGCATTCATTACCGCCCATTGCGACAACAGCTATGAGGGGGCCAGTGAATATTGCATTCCTGATCCGGGTGGAGATCTTTCAGTTATCAATTATAAAAATGTAGATTACTACAGACTGGTGAGCGACATCAGTTCTATTTCGGGCTACGATTTTGTCGTCGTGGATTTCGGAGTATGGCCGGATATGGCTGCTCTGCGTACCTGTGACGAGATATTTCTGTGCCTTGATCCTTCAATTTCCCTGTTAAAGAAATACAAAAAATATCTGACGCTCCTGGAGCGCCCGGTGGATGTGATCGTGAGAGGCTTTCTGCCGGATATGGTGGCATCCAAAAAGATAGAGCACATATTGACTGACGAAAATCCATTCGTCACTTCCTTTAGTGTGCTGAATCTCACCGAGGAGGATGAGGTCATGAGGATCGGCATGCAGTATGGGCATTACAAGGGCTTCACGGGCATATCCCGGGAGATGGAAAAGGTGCTTGTGGGTATGTGCAGGAGAGTCACGGAGAAAAAGGACAGCGTGATATTAAGCGCGTTTCGCCGGGCGAGAAAGGGGGAGTGCGCATGAGAGTTGTTTTCAAAGCCAGGGAGGACCGGTCCAGCAGCATGAACGCGGTGATGCTTTTAGGCATACTCTACGGCGAGTATCAGCATATCAGCAGTATCATGCTCCAGAACAAATCCTTGAAGGATGAGATGATAGGTGCTCTTTTTTCAAGGGAGAAGAGCTCCGTGATCAGGGAGGAGAGCTCCTATTTCGCGTTGGAGGGTATGGACTATCTCATCTGGCAGGAGAGAAACAACAGGCTGAGCGAGGAGAGTGTGCATGAGGTCATGATGAGTGTGGGAGAAAAAAGCAGCTTTATTCCGTCGGGAGACAGGGATGCCCCGGGGCTTTATCCGGAGGAGACCGGAAGACTGCAGCTGGCCATACTGAATATCCTGGAGCAGATAGCGGATCTGGTGCTCTTTGACTGCGGCGCGCTTCCGGATACGCTGTCGAGGGGACTGATCGAGTACGGCAGCCTTCAGGTCATTTGTCTGCAGCAAAGGAAGGAGCTGATAGACGAGGTGATGATGGAGCGGGGGATTGATATGACTCGCACATTTTTTATTATCACGGACTATGATTACTCGGATATCTACAACACAAAAAACATAGCCCGTCTTTATGGCATCCCTGAGTCAAGGATAGGCGTCATACCCCGCTCAAAGGAGCTGGAAAACAGCGTCTCAAAAGGGGAGGTGTCAAAGTTTATAAAGAAAAATATCAATTCAAAGGTGGGCAGTAAAAATTATTATTTTATGAAGGAGCTCAAGACCACAGGCGGAAATCTTTTATCGGCGGTGAACTATGGCGCGTGATCAGGAAGAAAAATACGGTCTGAACGATATGGTCACAAAGGTCAGTGACCACATAAACAAGATACTTCGCGAAAACCTCTACGAGATGAATCTGGACAAGGAGAGGCTGAAGCGCCTGCTGAAACAGAAGAAGGAACTGAGGGAAAACCTGATGAGGGGAGGAATGGGAGACGATCTCGCAAAGAGATACATCATCGAATTTTTGAAGGAATGTCTCCTGAAAATGTACTCCTTTACGGAGAACTCCATATCAGAGACCTTCTATTTTTCAAGAAGGGCGGATGAAAATGTGGAGTATATCTTTGACAGACTGCTCTATATTTACAAGGGGGTCTACGGCAAGGGCGCCATGAGAACCATGATCAATGAGCTCTATGAACTCCACGAGGAAAAGAGGCTCTCCCTCTCCATAGATGAGGGTGATATCAGAGAGCTTTACGGGATCAGGAAGAGAGAGCTGACATTCACGGAAAAGATGGATCTGCTCGCATGGAAGGTATACTCGGCTTACAAGGGACTGGGGATCGTTGACGAGCTGAGAGATATGCATATCGACGGAGTCTCGGGAGGAGTCTCCGGCGCGGCGGCGGATAAAAAGAGCGTGTGGATATTTTTCATGGGTCGTTCCATCCACCTGTCGTTTCTGGAATTTGAGTCGGACAAGGAGCTGGAGAGGGTCTGCCGAAACGTGTGCCGCTTCGAGCAGCCCGGCGAGATATCGAGGCAGCGCGGCTATATCGTTCACGAGATGGCTGATCACTCCAGAGTCGTGGTGGCGAGGCCGGATTTCGCCGAGTCCTGGATGTTTTTTATCAGAAAGCTGGATCAGGGTGAAAAAAGGGCACTGGTGGATATTCTCCCAAAGACAAAGGATGCGGGTATTCCGGTGCTGTTGCTGATGTTTCTCATGAAGGGCTGTCAGGTAGTGGGCATTACCGGGATGCAGGGATGCGGCAAGACCACCCTTCTCATGGCACTGGTGGAGCATATCCCGCAGGAATATACCATTCGCGTGCTGGAGCTTGCCTTCGAACTGCACCTGAGGGAGCTCTATCCAAAGAGAAATGTGGTGACTTTTCGCGAGACCGGATCGGTGGGTGGCTTTGAAGGACTGGAGGTTCAGAAAAAGACGGACGGAGCGGTGTCTATTATAGGAGAGGTCGCGTCGAGCAGGGTCGCGGCATGGATGGTCGAGAGCGGTCAGACAGGTTCTCTGTTTACTCTTTTTACCCATCACGCCAGAAATACCAGGGCGCTTATAGCATCTCTCAGGAACAGTCTCTTGAAGGAGGGAAGCTTTTCAAATGAGAGAATAGCCACTGAGCAGGTTGTGTCCGTGGTGCATTTTGATGTGCATCTGCATCTGGACAGAGCGGGAAAGAGATATATTGAGCGCATCACGCAGATAACGGAGGACGAGAGCGTGGTAGGAGGTTATCATCTCACGGATCTGGTAGTCTATGAGGATGGTATCTATGTTCAGAAAAACAGGTTGGATGAGGGTATACGACGTGATATGAGAAAGTGGATGAATGAGGAGGAGAGGAGGCTGTTTGATGCTTGTGATATTTAATATTATCCTGATGGCCCTGACAGCGTTCTATGGGATATATCTCTTTTATCTCAGGAGAAAGGAATCTGAGAGGGTAAAGCTGCTGCGGCAGCAGGAGAGATTTATGGGAAATCTTGTGAGCGAGTACGGAGCCAACGAAAATCTCATGGAGGCTCTCGAAAACTCCATGCGCAGGGAGGACACGCTCTACAATCATGAGAACAACAAGATGCTGGACGCGTTGTCTGACGGGGCGGATTCGGAGAGCGGAGAATATTTTGTGAGACACGCGAAGAATTCGTTTCTTTCGCTGCTCTTTGCCCTCTGCGCCACCATCCGTTCTTACGGGGACAGCGTGTACGATGGAGTGAGTCTGTTTGCCAGAAATCTCAGGTACATAAAGGATGAGCTGAGAGCTGCGCTGCTTTTGTCAGAGGAGAAAAAATATCAGTTTTCGGGGCTGGATATGTTATCCCTTCTTCCCATTTTTTTCACCATCCCGATCGAGGACTGGGCCAGAGGGATCGATGACGAAATGACAGGCTATTATTCGGGAATCTATGGGATAGTGACGCTCTTGATCTGTTTTTTTGTCACCATAGGCAGCATGTGGATCATCTCTCTGATGGAATACGATTCCGCGTCTAATGCGCGTGCGTCGTTTTTTGGAAATCTTTTCCTGAAGTCCGGTCTTTTCAGTTACCTGCTGGACCGCCACATCACAAGAAATTACTCCAAATATCTGCGGCTCAATGAGGAGTTGAAAAAGATGTCCGTGTATGAGGATATAAAGCTCTTTATCGCTGAGCGGATAGGAAGCGGCTTAATCTTCATGATATCCGTAGGGATAGCGATGCCGGTGTTTTTGACCATGGGAGATTCCGGTACAGATAGCTTTCCGGTCTTTCTGGCAGTACTGCCGGCCGCTTTCCTCACAGGCTTTCTCATGCCAAAAATCAGGGTGATGATCTATCACTACAGAAATAAAAACAGGATGATGGAGGAGACACTTTTGTTTCAGACGCTGATACTTTTGCTCATGCATTATTCTGAGATCACGGTTGAGGAGATACTCTCATGGATGGAGAGATTCTCGGATGTGTTCCGGGAGAGTATAGAGAGGGCAGTGGATGATTTCTCCTATCGCAGGAAGGAATCGCTCGACCGTCTCATGGAGGAGCTGTCGTATGAACCTGCGGTGAGGCTTGCGGAATGTATGGCGGCCTGCGATGAGATAGAGGTGACGAGGGCTTTTTACGATCTGGAGTCGGAGCGCGAGTACTATATGGAGCAGTACAGGCAGAGCGCCTTTGACTCATTAAAGGAGAGGGGGGCGTTCTGCAGGCTGATCGCCTTCGCTCCCTTTGTCAGTGTCCTGGCTCTGCGGCTTATCATACCGTTTGTGCTGGTGGGGCTGACAGAGCTTTCGGGTTATTCAAATATGTTTGGTTGATACGAGGAGGAAAAATATGGAAAATTCATTAAAAGGTCTGATGCTCGCAGCGGGCATCATTATTACATGTGTGATAATCAGTCTTGGTTTTTATATCGCCAGAGAGGCAAGCGACACGGCGTCGGCAGGCACAGGTCAACTGACAGAGCTTCAGGCTCAGTTTGCCGACACATCAAAAACCATTTACGACAATGCTACCGTCTCCGGGAGCGAGGTCTTGAATGCTATCCGTAAATTTGCGGATGAGACTATAGGCATAAAGGTTGTCACAAAAAAGAAGAGTACCTACTATATTTATAATTTCAGTGATACCGACGGAAGTCTGAAAAAGCAATCTAGCGTTGAGTACAAGACGGCGCAGGATGCATCGAAGGACAACTATATAAATCCCACAGGGAAATTCACCGGGCAGGTGGTGCGCGATGTGAACGGCGTCATAACGGGTATTATATTCACCCAGGAGTGACGCTATGGAAAATTCGTATAAGGGATTGTTTATGGCTGCGGGCGCTGTTTTTTTTGCCGCGGCACTTTCTTTTCTTTTCATGTGCGCCGGCGGAACGAGGGATATGTCGGGCAGTCTGGCAAAAAACATGTCAGACAGGGAGGAAATACTCGTCATAAGGGATTAAAGTCAGGTCGTGAGCAAAAGAAGAGGGAGGAAATTGATTTGGGAGATATATTCGGAAGAGTCGTGGCAATATTTCTTACGGTGGTGATGTTTTTTGGGATTCCTCTGGTTTATTCGAGGGAGAGGGCAAAGAATGCCTGCCAGATGTATATATTATCCGAGGTGACTCATTTTGTGGACAGCGTATGTAATCTTGGCTTCGCGGATAAAGAGATGATAAGGGAGTTTTATGATGATCTGGCGAAGACGGGAAAGCTGATGGATATATCCATGCTCTCGGAGACGGACGAGTATGTGAGAGATCCTGACACCGGCAATTACCGCACGGTAAGGACATGGCACGACACGGAGGATATAACAGGGACTTCCTCCTATATATTTGACAGAGGGGATTATTTCAAGGTTACCGTGACTGTGGAGGATGATTTTTATTTCACGGGATTAGGGAAGGATCCCACTTTGTCGGTCAGCTACGGAGGCACGGTCAAATATGAGGATGAGTAATTATATAGTGATATTCGGGTTGATATTCATTTGTTTATTTAGCGGTGAATATATCAGGGAGAGGGATCTGTCCGTAAGGTTTGCGGAAAAAAAGATCCTCAACAGGCAGCAGGACAGGATTGCGGAGGATATCATGATGGACACGGAGGTCACGGAGAGAAACGGATTTCTTATCACGGATGACGAGAAACTGGAGGAAAACAGGAAGAAGCTGATCTCCCTTTCCTATGATATGTCGGATGAAGTGAGTGATCTCGGGAGAGACAGGTATGAGCGGGCGGATATCTATTCCAGGAAATGGGTCTTAAGCGAAGAGCAGGATACTGCTGAGAGCAGGCAGGTGGAGACCGATATCAAGGAGAGTCTTGCCTTTGGCACGGATGTGGTATTGCCGGAGGGGGAGCATGACACCTATAGCAGGAGTGTCAGTTCTCATCAGTATATCTCGGTTTTCGCGCCTGCCGATCCCCTGGATTTAAACCCCGAATATTCCGAAACTGAAATATCCGGCGCCAGGATAATGAAGAAATAAATGCATTGAAAAAACTGCACAAAAATTTGTTGCCTTGCAGTGGGTTTTGTGTTAATATTCTCCTATATGGGTGCGGTGGCCTCGCGGCCGCCTCGTATGAATTATGGAAAACGCGCGGGAGACACTGAATTCATTGAGGAGGTAGTAAAAACATGGGAAAGAAATATTGTTATCTTTTCAGCGAGGGAAACGCTAACATGAGAGAGCTATTGGGAGGAAAGGGAGCAAACCTCGCGGAGATGACCAATATCGGGATGCCTGTGCCCCAGGGTTTTACAATTACGACTGAGGCATGTACACAGTATTATGAGGACGGCCGTGAGATCAATCCCGATATCAAGGCTGAGATAGATGAGTACATCATAAAGATGGAGGGCATTACCGGCAAGAAATTCGGCGATCAGGAAAATCCTCTTCTGGTTTCGGTTCGTTCAGGAGCCAGAGCTTCGATGCCCGGTATGATGGATACCATATTAAACCTCGGCCTGAACGAGACAGTCGTTGAGACTATCGCAAAGCAGTCCAACAACCCGAGATGGGCATGGGACTGCTACAGGAGATTTATCCAGATGTATTCCGATGTCGTTATGGAGGTCGGAAAGAAATACTTTGAGGAGCTCATCGACAAGATGAAGGCAGACCGCGGGGTAAAGCAGGATGTGGAGCTGACAGCCGATGACTTAAAGGAGCTGGCAAATCAGTTCAAGGCAGAATACAAAGAAAAGATCGGCACAGACTTCCCGGACGATCCCAAGGATCAGCTTTTCGGAGCCATAAAGGCGGTGTTCCGCTCATGGGATAACCCGAGAGCAAATGTCTACAGAAGAGATAACGATATCCCTTATTCATGGGGTACAGCAGTAAATGTACAGTCAATGGCCTTCGGAAACATGGGCGATGACTGCGGTACAGGCGTAGCCTTCACCAGAGATCCCGCCACCGGAGCAAAAGGCCTCTTCGGAGAGTTCCTCACCAACGCTCAGGGCGAGGATGTGGTTGCCGGCGTCCGTACTCCCATGAAGATCACTGAGATGGAGCAGAAATTCCCTGAGGCATTCGCCCAGTTCAAGGATGTATGCGAAAAGCTGGAAGCTCACTACAGAGATATGCAGGATATGGAGTTTACCGTAGAGCACGGAAAGCTCTATATGCTTCAGACCAGAAACGGAAAGAGAACGGCTCAGGCCGCATTAAAGATCGCCTGTGATCTGGTGGATGAAGGCATGAGAACCGAGGAAGAGGCAGTAGCCATGATCGATCCCAGAAACCTGGATACACTGCTTCATCCCACCTTTGATACAGATGCCATTAAGAAAGCCACACCTATAGGAAAGGCTCTCGGAGCTGCTCCCGGCGCCGCCTGCGGAAAGATAGTATTTACCGCTGATGATGCCGTAGAGTGGGCCTCAAGAGGAGAAAAGGTCGTTCTGGTCCGTCTCGAGACTTCACCCGAGGATATCACGGGAATGAAGGTTTCACAGGGTATCCTGACAGTCCGCGGAGGTATGACGAGCCATGCTGCCGTTGTTGCGAGAGGCATGGGTGCCTGCTGTGTGTCCGGCTGCGGCGATATCGTGATGGACGAGGCAAATAAGAAATTCACACTTGGCGGAAAGGAATATCACGAGGGAGATGTGATCTCCTTTGACGGAACCACAGGAAATATCTATGACGGAGCCATTCCGACCGTGGATGCCACCATAGCCGGGGAGTTCGGTCGAATCATGGCATGGGCTGACAAGTTCAGGAGATTAAAGGTAAGGACCAATGCTGATACTCCCACAGACGCTGCAAAGGCAAGAGAGCTGGGAGCAGAGGGTATCGGTCTCTGCCGTACAGAGCATATGTTCTTTGAAGGAGACCGCATAGATCCCTTCAGAGAGATGATTGTATCAGAGACACCTGAGGAGAGAGAAGAGGCTCTCGAGAAGATCCTGCCGCTGCAGCAGGGCGACTTTGAGAAGCTCTTTGCCGCTATGGAGGGTGATCCCGTGACCATCCGTTTCCTGGATCCGCCTCTTCACGAATTTGTCCCCACGGAGAAGGCAGATATCGAGAAGCTTGCAAAGGCAAAGGGTAAGAGCGTAAAAGAGATCAAGGCTCTCTGCGAGTCACTTCACGAATTCAACCCCATGATGGGACACAGAGGATGCCGTCTGGCAGTTACCTATCCCGAGATTGCCGTTATGCAGACAAAGGCTGTTATCCGTGCGGCTATCAATGTGAACAAGGCTCATCCGGAATTTAACGTTAAGCCCGAGATCATGATACCGCTTATCGGAGAGGTAAAAGAGCTCAAATATGTAAAGGATTATGTGATAAAGACAGCAGATGAGGAGATCGCGGCAGCGGGAGTGACTCTCGAGTATGAGGTTGGTACCATGATCGAGATCCCGAGAGCGGCTCTCACAGCCGACAAGATCGCTGAGAATGCCGACTTCTTCTGCTTTGGTACAAATGACCTGACACAGATGACATACGGATTCTCGAGAGACGATTCGGGTAAGTTCCTCAACGCCTATTACGATGCAAAGATTCTTGAGAACGATCCCTTCGCAAAATTGGATCAGGATGGTGTCGGAAAGCTGATGAGAATGGCTATCAAGCTCGGACGCGGCGCGAATGATTCACTCCATGTGGGTATCTGCGGAGAGCACGGTGGAGATCCGTCTTCCGTTGACTTCTGCCACAGGATTGGGCTGGACTATGTATCATGCTCACCCTTCAGAGTGCCTATCGCCCGTCTTGCAGCTGCACAGGCGGCTATTGCATCAAGAGAAAGGGCAAGGGCAAAGAAAAACGCAGTGGATGAGGATGTAAAGAAAGGACTGAAGGATGCGGCAGATAAAGTTTCCGCATTGGCAAAGGATCTCGGAGAGCAGTCAGCAGAGGTGGCAAAGGCAGGACTTGCGGCATTAAAAGCCGGCGTTGATGAGGTAAAGAGAGTTTATCAGGAAAACAGAAAGAACTAAATAATCATGTCACAAAGGGGTTGCGGGAATGCAGCCCCTTTGTGCTCATAATTATCATAAAAGGGGGGTGACCTTATGTTGAAGGATCTGGTGAAGGAAGACAGGCCGGATGATGAGGAGATATCCGACAGGTTAAAAGCGGCGCGTGAGAAACTGAGTGATCTGCAGATGGCGATCAAGGAGAAAAAGCTCCCTGTGTTGGTTATATTCGATGGCTGGGGAGGCGCCGGAAAGGGTAGTGTCCTTGGAAAGGTCATAAAGAATCTGGACCCAAGGTTCTACAAGGTTGAGACATTATCAAAACCCACAGAGGATGAGACCAGGCGTCCCTTCCTCTACAGATATTTCGTACGCATTCCGGAGGCAGGGAAATTCTCCTTCTTTGACGGCAGCTGGATGGATGAGGTCACCAGAAAATATATGCTCGGCGAGACTAAGGAAGCGGAATACAAGAGGCAGCTCACCTCCATAAAGAGATTTGAGAGAACGCTGAGTGACAACGGATATCTGGTGATAAAGTTCTTCTTTAATATCTCAAAGAAGGAACAGAAAAAGAGGTTATCCGGTCTGAGAGACAACAACAGCACAAAGTGGCGTGTAGACAAGTTTGATCTGTGGCAGAATGAGAATTACAGGAAATGCGTGGATGTCTATGACGAGTATCTTGAATCCACCAATCAGTTCATCGCTCCCTGGTATTTCGTGGATTCAAAGAACAGGAAGTGGGCTGAACTGCAGGTTACAGAGCTTTTGGTAAAAAATATTGAAATAGCGCTCTCGAATGCAGCCAGGGCAGCGGCTGTGCTGCAGAATACATTCCCGCTTAAGCAGATGCCGAAGCTGGAAGATATAAAGCTCAATAAGACCATAAAGGATGAGGATTATGAGAAGCAGCTGAAGGAGCTGCAGGCTCATCTGGCAGATCTTCATAACAGGATATATCTAAAGCGTATGCCGGTGATCATAGCTTACGAGGGTTGGGATGCGGCAGGAAAGGGCGGAAATATCAAGAGAGTCACGGCTGCCCTTGATCCGCGAGGCTTTGAGGTACATCCGATCGCGTCTCCCGAGCCCAGAGAAAAGAACAGACACTATCTGTGGAGATTTTGGAACAGGCTTCCCAAGGACGGACACATAGCGGTATTTGACCGCACCTGGTACGGCCGTGTCATGGTTGAGAGACTGGAGGGCTTTTGCTCCGAAAACGATTGGCAGAGAGCTTATAATGAGATGAACGAATTCGAGAAGGAGCTCTATGATTGGGGAGCAGCTGTCATCAAATTCTGGGTGCAGATAGACAAGGATACTCAGCTGGCCAGATTTACGGACCGCCAGAATACTCCGGAGAAGCAGTGGAAGATCACCGACGAGGACTGGCGCAACAGGGAGAAATGGGATCTCTATGAGGATGCTGTTAACGAGATGATACAGAAGACCTCCACAACCTATGCGCCCTGGCATATCCTTGAGTCAAACGACAAGCACTATGCGCGTATAAAAGCATTAAAGGTTGTTATAGAGGAAATTGAGAAAAGGCTTAAAGAATGACTTGAATTTTAAATACTCTAATAGTATAATTTCACTTGTTACGAATTATTTCGATTTGTTTTAACTTGTTAAAAGCTCCTAGTATCGTACGGGAGCAAAGATGGAGAGTCAGATAATAAACTGACATTATTAGAGGAGCCAAGTAGAGGAAAGCGTCTCTGTAAGTCCCTGATTATTGACGGTGCATGCAACTGATGAAAATGAGGCAGGGAAAACATCAAACAGGATAGTAAAGTTTGGCGGAAAAACCGTCAATAATAGAGGAGAAAGAAAGATGAGCAACAGAAGATCTTTAAAAGAGCCTGTGACGACCCGGGAATTGAAGAAAATGTCACCCCTGGAAAAAAGGGAGATCGTTGATGAGCAGCTTTTATCGGCAGATGAGCCGGTGAAGGCACCTGCAAAGAAGAGTGAGGCAACAAAGGCAGCCTCAAAGAAAGAGACGCTAAAGAAGGAAGCTCCCGCAAAGATGGAAACCGTAAAGAAGGAGGCTCCCGCAAAGAATAAAACTCGCTCAAAGAAAGAAGCTGCAAAGAAAGAGACGGTTTCAAAGGGATATAAGCAGGAGATCGTGCTTCAGGACAAAGGTGCCGACTTCAAGCTCAGCGATATCACAGACAGTGTTCGCGGATCGGTTAAAGCAAAGAAGGGTAAGGGTGAGATAAAGATTTACATCAAGCTCGAAGAGAGAAGGGCATATTATGTGGCCGATGGGGTTCCTGATGGCAGCTACATAGAATTTTAATCCAAAGACCGCAGGCAAGGCTTCGCCTGTGGTCTTTTTGCTTTTTTCATGAAACGTGTGTGCTGCGCATCATAGTCAGGGTAAAAAGACTTTTGACCCTTATCATATCATGATGTCAAGGTCAAAACCTGATATCCGGAGTGTTTCGCACTTCGTGCTCCCACACTCCTCCCACATTCCGCACTCTCGTGGGCCTTACGCCCCACTTCGTGCTCCATGTGGGGCGGGTCATAAAGTCTCTCCCCCACTTTCGTGCAAGCACGAAGTGGGGGAGAGACTTTTGACCCTGATATCATATCATTAAATCTAAAAAAGGAAGAAAACAAAATGGACAGGATTATAAATTCACTCCTTGAAAATGACATGTACAAGTTCTCCATGGGGCAGGCCATGTACCATCAGTTCAGTGATTACAAGACTACCTGGAGCTTTAAGTGCAGAAATGAAGATGTTTTTTTTACGCCCGGGATGGTGGATGAGATCGTCAGGCAGATAAAGCTCTACTGTGAGCTGACATTTACAGAGGAAGAACTGGATTATCTCGATTCTGTCACCTGGATAAAGGGATCCTATGTGGATTTTCTCAGGCTTTGGAAGCCCAGATTTGAGGATTTCGAGATCAGAAAAGACGGTGAGAAAGGGCTGGTTGTTGAGATGAAGGGCAACTGGCTGAATACCTCCATGTACGAGGTGCCCGTGCTTGCCATTATAAACGAAGTGTTCTTCAGGATGCGCTATGATTATGACGTCATGATGAAGGATTTCGGGGAAAAGCTGGAGGAAAAGATCGGTTGGCTGTCCTCCGGAAAATATAATATCGCGAGCTTCAGCGAGTTCGGTCTGAGGAGGCGGCTCTCTGCGGAAGCCGAGGATCTGGCTGTAAAGAGGTTGGCAGAGGAGGATCTGGGAGCGTCAAAATTCCTCGGGACATCAAATGTTTATCTCGCAAAGAAATATTCAGTTACGCCGGTGGGGACTATGGCTCATGAGTGGATCATGTGCGTGGGACAGGGCAATCACAAGCATAATCCGGCTTACTCGAACTGGTATGCCCTGGATGCCTGGGTTAGGGAATACGGCATATTAAACGGTATCGCCCTGACGGATACCATAACCACCGACTGTTTTCTCAGAGATTTCCAGTTGACTTATGCAACCCTGTTTTCCGGTGTACGACATGATTCAGGAGATCCCATTTCCTGGGGTGAAAGGATGATTGCCCACTATACCATGCTCGGCATCGACCCGAAGAGCAAGACGCTGCTTTTCAGTGACAGCCTGGATTTTGAGAGGGCTGATGCTATCAGAAGATATTTTGAGGACAAGTCGAGAGTGGCCTTCGGTATCGGTACCTACATTGCCAATGACACCTCACAGGATCCACTGAACATCGTGATAAAAACCACCGCCGCCAACGGTATGGATGTGGCCAAGCTCTCTGATGTCGCCGGAAAAGGTATGTGCAAAAATCCGGAGTATGTGGATTATCTTAGACGCTGCATCGAGTGGAGAATGAAGCATGAAAGGTGAAGCCTTGCTTTTTTTCGGGGCATTCAATCCGCCTACCGTCTCTCATGTGAGAGCGGCGGCAGAGCTTGCGGCGCGCTTTCCCGACAGGGATGTGATATTGATCCCTTCAAAGGACAGCTATATCAGCGGTTGGAAGGGCTATGAAAAAAATGATATACTTGGAGCTGAGGTGAGGCTCTCCCTTTTGCGGGAAGCCGTTGGGGATATTCCGGGGATCTTTGTCTCTGACTGTGAGTGCACCGGAGAGGCGGGGGCATATGGATATACCATCGATACTGTATCCTGGTTCAAGAAAAAATATGAGCGAGTGAGCATAGTGATGGGAGATGAGAAGCCCGGCGAGGTGGTAACCTGGCACAGAGGGAGAGAGCTTATCGCCGATAATCACTTTGTTATCCTATCGAGGGAGAACCGAGACATACCTGAGAACTTTGACTATGAGTCTGTGGACATCAGCCTTGACGGGATATCCTCCACGGCCTTGAGGGAGGCTGCGGGAGCGGGGATCTTTTCAGAGGTGAGAGAAAAAGCACCGGAAAATGTCTATCGTTATCTGAGGAGAAAAATGGAATATAATTTTGACGCTGAAAAAAATTTAACGCATGTGACAGAAGAGATAAGAAAATGGTTTGATGAGAACGGCTCGGGCTGCAATGCTGTTATTGGTATCTCCGGAGGAAAGGATTCCAGTGTGTCTGCGGCTTTTTGTGTCAGGGCTTTGGGGATAGAGCGTGTGATAGGAGTACGCATGCCAAACGGAGTCCAGCCGGATATTGATTCGGCGGTTTTACTGTGTAAGACCCTCGGTATCAAAAGCTTCGAGATTAATATTAAGGATTCTGTGGACGCGGTTTATCGCGCCATGGAGGAGGCGGGGATAAACATAACGGCTCAGACGCGTATCAACCTTCCGCCGCGGATACGGATGAGCACTCTCTATGCGGTTTCACAGAGCAATAACGGGCGTGTGATAAACACCTGTAATCTCTCTGAGGACTATATCGGTTACTCCACCAGATACGGTGATGCGGCCGGGGATTTCGCGATCCTGGGTGGATACACCGTCGGTGAAGTAAAGGCTATGGGAAAGCTCCTGGGTCTGCCTGATGAGCTGGTTCAAAAAACTCCCTCTGACGGACTCACGGGAAAGAGCGATGAGGACAATATCGGATTTACATATTCTGTTCTCGACAATTATATCAGGACGGGGGAAATAGGGGACGAAGCTTTGAAAATAAAGATAGATGAGCTCCATAAGAACAATATTTTCAAGTTAAAACCAATACCATATATAAATCCTGTGCAGATTATGTTGTAAAACATATTATTTTCTGATATACTACTGATGCGTTGTAGGAGGGTGAAATGAAAGAATTAGAAATAGATGCGACAGTAGAGAACCTTACAAAGGTACTTATGTTTGTAGATGCGGAGCTTGAGAGCGTTGACTGCCCTATGAAATCACAGATGCAGATAGATATTGCTGTAGAGGAGATTTATGTCAATATCGCGCATTATGCATATAAAGAACAGGGGATCACGGGCAGGGCGTGGCTTCGGATGGATATCAGCGGAGATCCGATGGTCGCGACTTTTACTTTCATAGATCAGGGCGTGCCCTACAATCCTTTGGCAAAGCCCGATCCTGATATCACTCTTTCCGCCGATGAGAGACAGATCGGAGGACTTGGTATCTACATGGTAAAGGAGAGCATGGAGGATCTGTCTTACGAATATGCAGATGGCAGCAATGTCTTTACTTTCAAAAAGACCTTAAAAAATTAGTCGTGAATATCCGTGTTATATGTGTCGGTAAATTAAAGGAGAGGTATTTTACGGACACTGTCTCGGAATATCTGAAGAGACTGGGGGCCTACGCTTCTGTTGAGATTGTAGAGATAATGGACGAGCCTGCCCCTGAACGCTCATCGGAGGCAATGGCTATAAAAGTGAAGCGGCTTGAGGGTGAGAGGATAATCTCCAGGATAAAACCGAGGGAGAGAGTCATAGCTCTGACCATAAACGGGAAGAAATATTCCTCCGAAGACTTTGCCTTACATCTTGAAAAGTTGATGGTGGATGGCGTTTCCGATATCTGTTTTATGATAGGGGGCTCTATTGGGCTGTCGGATGAGGTCTTAAGTATCGCGGATGAAAAGCTGTCATTTTCAGACATGACTTTTCCCCATCAACTGATGCGGGTGATATTGTTAGAACAGATTTACAGAGCTTTCCGGATCATTAATCATGAGCCTTACCATAAATAGACAGGTTTTTGTATGAATAAAAAAAGATTGATTTTTATGATTTGCCTGCTCCTTGGAGCGGGTGTTTTTACAGGGTGCAGTATTATATCGGAATCCATCGCGAGAGATTTCCAGGAAGTCTTAAATGATGACTATCCTGTAGATTTAGAGATGGATCCTTCGTATGATTCCGGGGCGGATTATGAGAATTATTCCATCTCCATAGTGGATTCGGATCCCTCGTCCATCCCGGACTACAGCGGGACGGATGTGATCGAGCTCAACGGAAATGTTCCTCTGTTTAATGAATATGATGTGTCAAATATCACTGGCATGCACTTTTCCGAGCTCGACGATCTGGGGAGATGCGGTACTGCCTACGCTTATCTCACCTATGACATGAGACCCGGGGGGGAGAGGGAGAATATCAGGAATGTTCACCCCAGCGGCTGGCACACTTATCATTTCGAGGAACTGATGGGCGATGATTATCTCTACAACAGGTCACACCTTCTGGCCTACGCTATGACAGGCGAAAACGCCAATCCGAAGAATCTTATCACTGGTACCAGATATTTCAACGCGGTGACCATGCAGGAATATGAGTTAATGGTGCTCAGGTATATGGACGACTATGAGACAGATGGAGTGTTATATCGTGTGAGCCCTTATTTCAAGGATGAGGAGCTGGTGGCAAGAGGCGTGGAGATGGAGGCATACAGCGTGGCTGACGAGGGCGGGAGTATTTCCTATCATGTTTTTGTCTACAATGTCCAGCCCGGGATAGAGATCGACTACCGGACCGGAGAAAGCCGGCAGGAGTAGGGCAGGAGCAGACACACTCATGTAAGATCGGAAGAGCGTCGTGTAGGGAAAG
>CALFUE010000019.1 GCA_937916345.1 uncultured bacterium | reverse complement strand
GTCATCCTCGATGTCCTGAGAGAACATAGACGACAGGCCGGAGACAGCAAGTGCAGCCTGCACCATTGCTCTTTTCTGTGCCATTTTCAGGGTTCCGTTCTGAGCGTCAAACGGGGAATTAAACCCGTTCCTCTTCTCGCTCGTGTTGGCACTGCCGAAACCGTTTGCGTACTCGACTTCCTGATACTCGCCGTTTGCCTTCTGGAAACCCTTAAATAGAGAGCATTTGACGACGTAAACAAACAGGGCATTGCCTTTTGCATCAATCGTCTCCATCTTCGATTCGATGGAGTACCGGCACATCAACTGATATGCCATGATGATTTTTTCCGCGCCTGATTTATACAGGGACGGTTTTTTTGTTTTCGGCACAACACCGAAATCAATGTTTCTTTTCAGGTCAACACTCTGACTTGTCAGCGGAGAAGTAACAACATAGTTCTTCCCCTTTGTTTCAGCCAGAGCCATACAGGCCTGTGTTGACACAACCATTAGTTCTTCAGACAAATTGATTTATCTCCTTTCACTATTTTGTTAAATTCCAATAATCTGGTGAAGAGTTTGTTAGAATCGAAATTATATTTTTGCATGATAGAAACTTCACCATAGACGGTATATGTGCCGTCCTTCTTGAGCTGCACGCCGAAGCCGTCATACATATCCGGCAAGCCGTTATCAATGGCAAGCCGTTTGTAAGCCTGCAGCTGACAGGCCAGAGCGACTTTAGAGGATCTGTCCATGCTTGACGTTGTTTTGATGTCTACAACACAGCGTTTCCCGTCAATCAGGCCGATTCTGTCAACGGTACCGGCGAACCCTTCATGAGATGCCATCGGCATTTCTATGTATTCCCACTCAGGAGAATAATCATGGCAGAACGCTTTCCATGCTTTCAGGTACAGCGCAATGTCAGGGGATATTTCGTCTTTGCCGCCTATGGAATCGAGATCATATCTCATGCACCAGTCGTGAATGACTGTACCTCTGTGTGCAGCCTGGTTGATCACTGCTGCATCAACCCTGTATTTGCTGTAGGTTATCGGGGATATAATATCTGATACTGCGGGGAGTTCCACACCGTTCACCCGGTATGTGTGCTTTACATCGTCAAACTCAAGGGATTTTGTTAATTCGTTCATTTTCCTCCTTTCGGAAAGTGTTGACAGCTCTGATTAATTTTGTTATAATCTTAGGCAGAAGTTGACTTCTGCCTTTCCGCTGTCAACTTTCCTTTCGACATCCCCGGAGCTTTCCACTCCGGGGTTTTATTTTTATTTCTTCTCCGTCTCCCAGAATCCAACGGTATTGCTGATCTCAAGGCTGACAACCTCAAATCTGCCTTTGCCTGAGTTGCGCCACTGGCACAAGCCGGAATACTTGCCGTAATTCAGCCATTCGACAACCATCTTTACATGAGCGTCCTGGAAGCACTCAACGAAAAATTCAAGCTCCGCGCCTTCCGGAATCTCGTCTGAGATTGCGAGGGCGACCCTCTCCCCCATCGGGGTGGAAGCTCTCAAAGGCCGCTGACATTCGCGCATCTCTCCGGCGTTCTCAAAGAAGATCTTCCGGGGGAAAACAAAGATGTCACCGTCAATCGCTTTTTTGTAGGATTTCAGCTTATTGCTCTGCGTCGTTGTGATAGGACGCAGGAAGCCGCACGCGCTTTTGAAAAAGCCTTTGATGTGATAGTCGAACAGGAAGGGCTTTTCGTCTTCCATCGGGAAAGTTGTCTTCCCCTTCTCCACCACTTCATCAGTGGAGAGAGATTCCACCTCGTCGGAGGTGTCCGTTTCTTTCGGAGCAAGAGACCCTATATAGTCTCTATAAAGCTCCTCGTTCATGGGAGTACCTCCCAGCACGGGTTCAATAAATCTGATTCTTGCTTTGATAGTTTTCATGATGTTTCCTTTCGATTTTTAATTTTGTTTTTTGTTTTGGGATCGAGAAAGGGGTTTCAACCTGTCAACCTCGCATTGCTTTTCTTCTCAAATCCCTGACGGGACCCTGCTTTACTATTCCATTGCTGGACATAACAATCCGCGGCCTTGCGACACAACTCCATTGCTTTTCTATGCCCGTCTAAGCCCTTGCTGCGCATAGCAAAGCTCGTTCGAAGCATTTCGTGTCGTTGCGACTCCATAGCATCTCTAAGCATCTCCGCCGCCTGTCAAAACCCCGCATTTCATAGCCTTTGCCAGTCTTCACTTTTCAGCTCAAGGCTGCGCTTTTCCCTTGCATGGCGCTGCGGATCGTCTCTACTCCGCCGCTTAACAAAACTATCCTTTACCATTCCTTAGCGACTTGAAGCATTTCAATTCCATGGCATTACTACCCTTTTCCTTGCGCCGCCTTGCTCTTCCTTAGCTTGGCGCGACAGCTCTAAGCAAATCCGCTCAATTCCACAGCCGTACGCTTCAGAGCCTTTACGTCTCCTTGCCTTGCTATACTATTCCGTGGCCTGGCCATACATAGCCTTTGCTTGTCCCGGCAAAGCCTTCACAGAACGTAGCCCCTCCGTGGCCTTGCGTCTCAAGACCGATCATTGCCGTTGCTGTGTTAATCGTTGCTATTCCACAGCATAGCATCGCCGTCCTTATCCTTTGCGCCGCATTAATAGGCATCTCCTTTGCGCCGCCTTGCTTCTCTTTCCCGTTGCTCGGCTGACTAAACAATGCCATTGCGTAAATGTTCTCTGCATATCCTCAGCTCATAAAGACGGTTCTGATTTCATCAACGGGGATATGGCCTCTCCGGCTGATCTTTAACCAATCATCACCGGAAAGCAAACCGGGATTATTAATTTTTTTCCTTGCCGTAGGTTCAGAGCAGGGCAGGATTTCTGCCAGCCTTCTGGCTGTTATTCCGTACCCTTTAAGCAGCCGTTTTGACTTCTCATGCGGCAGTTCTCTTTTCACATATGGCATATAGGATCACCCTTTCATGCTGTCTTCCTGTATCAGATAATCTACCGTAACACCAAAATAATCTGCGACAGCTTTCAGAGTTTTGACGTTTGGAGACCCTGCCTTCCACCCTGCAATAGTTCCGTTCCCAATCGTCAATTCTCTTTCCAATCTACAAATAGTGATGTTACGTGCTTCACACAGAGCCTTGATTTTCTGGTAGATCAATTCTTCTTCTCACCTCCTTCTTGACTTGTAGACTAAAACCTATTAGAATAGCGAATAACAGCGTCGATATGCAAAGTATTGAAATGCGATGTGTCGTTCTGCTCAGTGTCCTATCTTTCAGGAAAGGAGACTGTTATGGGTAAAAACTCCGTTCGGACTTCCGAACAGATGTCCACAGCGGCGGCGATAAGCCCCTGGAGATGCTCTCGCAGTCCTACGACCAGCTGGCCTTCGTCTTCCGCGGCGAGGAAAAGGGCGAGCAGTTCCAGGCAATGTCCGAGCGTTACCATGCGGCTGCTCTGCGCTGGACCATGCCCGTGGAGGAGGTCTGGTAGTCTATGAGGATACTGGTCTATCCCTGGCATTCCTACAATTACGCCGATATCACCGCCGAGTTTGAACGGCGTGATATGTCTGTGGACTACATTCCCTACCACCTGGACAACTACGATAGCGATGATGATTTTCTTGAACTGGGGAAAAAGCTTCTCGCCGAAAAGGACTACGATTTCGTTTTTTCCGTAAACTATTTCCCTGTTATATCCGATCTGTGTCAGGAGAATGGGGTCAGATATGTGGCGTGGACCTGCGACAATCCCCTGATTGCCATGTTTCACAGGTCAGTTTTCAACGACTGCAATATCATATTCACCTTTGATATGACAAATCTCTCCCGCTTTAAGAGTCTGGGGGTAAAGCATATCTATTATCTGCCTCTGTGCAGTGATGTGCGCCGTATTGACGGCACCCTATCCTGCGCAAGGGATCTTTATCTCTACCGGAATGACATCTCCTTCGTCGGTAGCCTCTACGAAAAAAGCACCTATGACCGAATCTTTCCCAGGCTGCCGGAATACCTGAGGGGGTATCTGGAGGCCGTGATCCGCGCGCAAAAGCTCATCATAGGGGGAAATATTATAGAGGATATGCTGGATGAGGATCTCATGCTGATGCTGAGAGATCATTTCAGACTGGAAAAATCCGGGGACTCTTTCTCTTCCCTGGCTCTCATTTTTTCGACTACCGTGCTGGGCTTCAAGGTGGCAAACGAGATGCGCACCGACGCGATGCTCACACTGGGGCGGGATTTTCAGACTGCCCTCTACACCAATTCAAGGGTAGTAGAGCTGCCGGGAGTGGACTATCGGGGAGAGGCGGACTATTTCCTTCAGATGCCGAAGGTTTTTAATTCCTCCGCGATCAATCTCAATATCACCATTCCAAACATCATATCGGGGATTCCATTGAGGGCAATGGATATCATGGCTTCCGGCGGTTTTCTTCTCACGGATCCGAGGGCGGAGCTTTCTGTCTTTTTCAGGGCAGGTGAGGATTATGATACTTTTGAGAGTATGGAGGAGCTTAAGGAGAAATGTGCTTTTTATCTGGCACACGAGGATGAGAGACGCGCCATCGCGCAGAGCGCGCATGAGAAGATGGCAGCGGCTCACGACTATCGCATCAGGGTTTCGCAGATGCTGTCACTCATAGAGCGTCTGCCTGACACTGACGATCCCCTTGCCTTTATGAAATAGTAACAGCTAAGGCTCCATAAAGGCCTTCATCACATTGACTTCCGCGGCCATCTTTTTCAGGGTTTCCAGCTCTTTTTTCATATACTCTTCGAGAGCCGCCACTTCTTCTTTTGAGAAGCCGTTGTTCTTTGTGATCTTGCAGTCGGGGATGAGACCCTCCGCAGTCCTCTTTCCTCCCGAAAAGTTCACATAGGCTTTTTTCCTGCCGTCGATGCGGCATATTGAGGATACGGACATATCTAACGCGCCGTCGTCCTTCGGAGGTATATTTGTTTCTAAATCAAAATTTTCCATGGCTTTTGGCTTTGAATATTAACGATGAAGGCACATACAGAGTTGCAATTTCATTGATTATGATATAAGATAACACGGAATATGTCAAATGCTGGAAGAGGATAAAAAACATGAAATTCGGATTATTATATCACAAACCGACTCAGAATCTGGGAGACGACATCCAGTCCTATGCAATAGCTGCTCAGCTTCCGCGGGTGGATTGCCTGGTGGACCGCGAGAACATCAATACCTTCAAGGACGACGATGGAGAAGCCGTCGCAGTGGTCATGAGCGCCTGGTGGATGTGGTACAAGTGGAACTGGCCGCCGTCAAAGTATATCTACCCCCTGTTCGTGGGTTTCCACTACTCTGACAATGTGGACGCCAAGCAGGCGGGCTGTCCCGTGGGCTATGACTTCCTGTCCGGCCTTGGCGCCGACTATATGAACGCTTACGGTCCCATATATACCAGAGACTATTATACAAGGGATCATCTGAAGGAAGTGGGAGTGGACGCGGAGTTCGGCGGCTGCATCACCATCACTCTGCCCGAGCAGAAAAAAACCGAAGAATCCGGTTATATCGTGCTCGTGGATGTGAATCCAAAGGTCGAAGAAAAGATCAGGAAAGAAGCCGCAAAGAAAAATATAGAGGTAAAGACCGTGACTCACGATCTCTCACCGGCGGACAAACTGAAGCCCTGGGGTGAGAGGATGAAGACAGTGGAGAAGGTCCTGACGCTGTATCAGAACGCTCTCTGCGTGGTCACCAGGAGACTGCACTGCGCTTTGCCATGCCTCGCCATGGGAGTTCCGGTGCTACTCTGTATGTATACCCTGAAATCCATCAGGTTCATTCCCTATTACGACTGGCTCTATTCCTGCACCAACAATCAGTTTCTGAGCGGGAAGACAGAATATGATGTCACAAACCCGCCCGCTAACAAGACTTTGCACCTGGAATACAGGGAAGCGCTCATCTCGCGCATAAAAAAATTCACCGGGGAGTGCGAGGAATTGCGGGATGTGTCCGCAGATACCCTCTATCGCATGAAGGTTCCTGAGATAAAGATCACGGACTGGCGCATCGGGCAGATGAAAAAGACAAAGGAGATCTGGGAGGAGGAATTCGCAAAGGAGGAGAGCGAGATAGCCTCACTTCAGGAGAGCTGCAGGACGCATGAAAAATATGAGGGACTCTTAAAGATAAAGAACCGGGAAGACACAAAATTCCGGAAGAATATCGAAAAACTGGAGAAGAACCGCAAAACTCCGAAAAAATTCACCTCAAAGCTGAAGGCCAGGGCGAAGCGGATCATCCTTCAGGAGCGTCCGGAGACGGGCTATTACGAGGATATCATGGTGGAGTATCTTCGCCACATGAGAGTATATTACGATTACATCAAAAAATTGAAAGAATTCGCTAAGGAAGCTGAGAAAGTCAGGCTATGAGCACGGTAAACGGTACAAAAAAGAGAAAATTTAAGAAAACAGAAGAAAAAAGGAAACTGAGGAGCCATCTGTTGTGGATGCTCGTAATAGCCATACTGGTGACTTATATAGTATACAATCTCACTCCGGTGTTTGATCCTGATGACGCTCAGACTGCCGTGGGAAAGGTCATAAACCTAAGCGACGGCTGGACAGTCACCTATGGGGACGACACTACGGATGATGCGAAGATCCCTTCCAGGTTCAGGAGCAGATCTGATGAGAATACAAATATCACTCTGACCAGAACCATTGATTCCGATATGGCATCCCTTTCCCTCAGGATTCAACTCTCAAACGCGGCGGTACGGGTATTTTGCGACAATATGCCCATTTACAGCGCGGGTATGAATCAGTCGGTTAAAAAGAAGAGCAGTGAAGCCCTGTCGCGTAAGCCTGCCGATTCAGGAGAAGAGGCAGAGACTGCGGCCGGCGCTGAGGATGAGGGAACCGTTTCGGATACAGAGACGACGGATAAGACACCGGCAGAGGAGGTTCCTGAGAAGCCTGAGGGCGATGACAGCGACATCGGCATGAATCGCGACAGGAATCTCTTCAGCAGCGGTATAGAAGGTTTACTGCGCAACCGTGATACCGAGCTGACCGCCAGCGATGATAATCTCATAGATATGCCTGACACCATATCCGACGGCACTGAGCTTCGCATAGTCCTCACACCCGTAAACCTTGGGGCTGATGTGCTGGTGAGTGAAGTCTACGCCGCAAAGCGTGACATAGCCATAGTTTCCCAGCTGCGGTCGGTTTTTCTGATGATAGTATTCTGCGTCATCATAATGCTCACAGTAATAGCATTGGGAATTCTTGATATTATCAATATAATCACGGGAAAAGGCACCAGGGGTATGTTCAGGCTGGGAGTTTTCGGACTTCTCGTGGTGATCTACACTCTCGTGAATACAAAACTTCCGATCCTGTTCTTTGGGAATGAGACCTTTTTCACCAATCTGGAACAGATATGCTACTGTATGCTGCCGATGTTTCTTATAATGTATTATGAGGTGCTCTTCCACAGCAGCAGCTTTAAGCTCGGTAAAAACGCATACGCACTGATGTGGGTGGATATCATAGTTCCGCTGATACAGCTGCTGCTCAGTATGACTACGGTGGTCACCCTCGATCACACCGCCCCTGTTACCACCGTACTTTTTGTTGTAACTATACTTTTCATCTGCTGGATGAATTTCGATCTCTGGCTCAGACGGGAGAGGCGAGTGTCCCAGCTGCCGACCATTATCGGGGTTGTGAGCCTTTTGGTGGCCTGCGTGGTGGAGCCGGTGGCGTATATTTTTTCACTCGCCATAAATGTCGAGCTGATCAGGGTTGCGGGTATCACAGCCTTTATCCTGATGTTTACCGTGCAGCAGGTAGAAGAGATGGTGATCGAATTCAAGAGTAATGTAGAGGAGCAGGCGAGTCAGCTTCTGGAGCAGTCCGCAAAACTCCAGGAGCAGAATGTGGCTCTCGTTGCCGCCAATGAGAAGGCGGAGGAGGCCACCAGGGAGGCCGTGCTGGCAAATGAGGCAAAGAGCAGATTCCTGGCAAATATGAGTCATGAGATCCGCACTCCCATAAATGCCGTCATGGGAATGGATGAGATGATACTCCGTGAGACAAAGGACGCCTCCGTAAGGGACTACGCCGCGGATATCTATTCCGCCGCCCAGTCTCTGCTCTCCATAATAAACGATATCCTCGATCTCTCAAAGATAGAGTCCGGCAAGATGGAGATCGTGCCTGTGGACTACGATGTCAGCAGCATGATCCATGATGTGGTAAATCTCATAGAGATGCGCGCAAAAAATAAGGATCTGAATTTTGAGGTGAAGGTCAGTTCAGAGATCCCTGCCAGACTCTACGGAGATGATGTGCGCATCCGTCAGGTGATGACCAATATCCTGACAAACGGCGTGAAATACACTGAGACGGGCTCGGTATACCTGCGCGTGTCAGGAGAGAGAGACGGCGAAATATTCTTCCTTCATGTGGAGGTGGAGGACACCGGCATCGGCATCAAGCCCGAGGATCTGCCAAAGCTTACCGCGGCCTTCGAGCGCATCGAGGAGTCGAGAAACAGAAATGTGGAGGGAACCGGCCTCGGAATGAACATTACCACCCAGCTGCTGGATCTGATGGATTCGCACATGGAGGTGGACAGCGTTTATGGAAAGGGCTCAACCTTCAGCTTTACGGTGAGGCAGAAGATTACGGACGCGACGCCCATAGGTGATTTCGAGACCAGAGTAAAAAATCTCTCGGAGAATTATCACTTCACAAAATCCTTTGTGGCACCCGATGCCGAGATTCTGGTGGTTGATGATAATTCACTCAACAGAAAAGTGTTCATAAGCCTGCTGAAGGCTACTCTGATCAATGTCACCGAGGCGTCAGGCGGTGAGGAATGTCTGGCTTGGGTGCGCGAAAAGCATTTCGACATCATATTCCTGGATCATATGATGCCCGGGATGGATGGCGTGGAGACGCTTCATGCCATGAGAGCCATGGAGGATTACCCCAATGCTGCTACTCCCGTCTTCGTGCTGACCGCAAACGCAGTGGCAGGAGCCTGTGAGAATTATCTGAAGGAAGGTTTTGACGGCTTCGTATCAAAGCCTGTAGTATCCGACAAGCTGGAGAGAGTCATCAGGGATAATCTCCCCGCGTCAATGGTGAGTGAGGTGGAGACCGGGAGCGGTGAGGGCACAGGAGAAGCTTCCGGCGGGGAATTAGATCTCGCTGCTCTGCCGGCGGTGGATGGTCTGGACTGGAATTACGCGTGGCTGCATCTGCCGGAGACAGAGCTGCTTGCTTCCACCGTCAGGGATTTTCATGATGCGATAGATCCTCAGGCGGACAGGCTGCAGGAGAGCTATACGGCACTCATGAACGGCGGCTCAAAGGAAAGCTTTGCTGCATACAGAGTACAGGTTCACAGTATGAAGAGCTCCGCGGCCATCATCGGCATCATTCTCCTGGCCGGCATAGCGAACACTCTGGAGTTTGCCGCCAGAGATGAGAATATGGCGGTGATACTCTCCATGCACTCCGTGTTCATTGATGCCTGGAGGAGCTATCGCAGAAAGCTTCTCGGCGTCTTCGGCATCGGTGAGGAGAAAAGAGAAGAACAGAGTTTGGATATAGAGGTTGTAAAGAAGACGCTTGAAATGTTAAAATATTCTATGTCAGAAATGGATCTGGACGGGGCGGACGAGTGTGTGGCCCGCCTGCAGAAGGCTTTGCTTTTTCCCGAACAGGCAGCGAAGCTTTCTGATATTGCGGAGGCAGTGACAGATATAGATGATGAGCGTGTCGCGGCTCTCGCGGATGAGCTGCTGGGCGAACTGTAAAAAAACCTTAGGAGGACTGTTATGTCAAAGATCACGAATTACAACGAACTGTACAGGTTTATGGAGACGGCCACAGAGATAACGGAGGACGAGATCGCTATCCTGAGGGAGCTGGATGAGACCCGCTCGGTAGTCACTCAGGCCTCCTTAAACGAGATTCTCGTGGGGATTTACGAGCGGCTGGAGAGTGAGAGCATATCCATCGAGGGGCTGGGTGAACAGGTTGACCAGCCGACCTTTGCCAACTGGGTCGATGAAACCTTTGACTCCTACACAGCAGGATTATTTGCCGATTCCATCGGATAGATATTGAAAAACCCGAGGTATTATGTTATCATGTTTACAGTCTTTTTATTGTGAAATGTGATGGGGGGTATCAATATGGCGGATGTGAATGGAAGGAACTGGGAAGAGCTTTCCCGGCTCATCAATCTTCAGGAGATATCACAATATTTTCCCGAAATATTTGAGATTTTTTCAAATACCTCAGACGGCAAATATGTCTATGTGTGTTATATCCCTACAAACTACTCCATCTGGTCGAAAGAGGCCGTGGAGTATTTTGGTCTGGATGAGGAATTCTTCAAGAATGCCGGAGATAACTGGCTTGAGCACATTCATCCCGACGACAGGGAGCTCTACCGCCGCGACATCGAGAAGCTGATGAAGGGCGAGAAGGATGCCCATAATCTCATTTACCGCGCCAGAAACAAAGAAGGACACTATATCACCTGTACCTGCAGGGGGGCGGTGATACGGGACGAGGACTGGCAGCCCAGATATTTCCTCGGTACCATCACAAATCACGAGTACGGCTTCTTCATTGATCCCGTCACCGGTCTCTTTGGGCGCAATTCTCTGATCGCATATATGGAGAGCTATGCCGCTTCCAGAAAGCCCTATTTTCTGCTGGCTGTAGGTATCCACAATTTCTCGGGCATCAATACTACCTACGGATACTCCTTTGGCAACAAGGTATTAAAGACCCTGGCAGAGTATGCGCAGAACACCAGAGGGGACGGAGTGCTGTTCCGCGTGGAGGGCACAAAGACCATGCTCCTGCTGGAGTGTGAGGGTCACAACGAGGAGGATATATCCGGGAAATTCGAGCGTGTCAGGAAGGATTTCAGTGACGGTATAGATGTGGAGGGCATAAATATCAGCCTGGACATCTGCGGAGGTCTGGCTGTCGCAAATGATTTCTCACTGGATGTCAATACGATCTACAACAATGCTCTCTTTGCCCTGGACAAGGCAAAGCGGGAGAATGAGACAAAGCTTCTCACTATTGAGAAGGATATGTTTGACAATAATCAAAAGCACGTCCGCATTCTGAACAAGATCAGGAACTCCATAAAGGACGGCTTCAAGGGTTTCTTCCTGGTATATCAGCCGATAGTGGAGGCTGAAAGCGAGAAGGTATCCGGCATGGAGGCGTTGCTTCGCTGGAAGAGTCCGGAGTACGGCTTCGTACCTCCGAACGAATTCATACCCTGGCTGGAAAAAGATACTCTCTTTTTTGAGCTGGGCAACTGGATCATTCGCACAGCCATGGAGGACGCAAAAAAGGTCATAGCGAATCATCCAGGGTTTACAGTAAATGTCAATCTGGCTTATCCTCAGCTCCAGAGGTCGGACTTCAAGGATGTCCTGAATGAGATCCTGAAGGAACAGGACTTCCCGCCGGACTGTCTGAAGCTTGAGCTCACGGAGCGATGCAGGCTTCTTGATATGGATGTGCTGAAAAACGACATGCTCTTTTTCAAGTCCGAGGGCATGCAGACAGCGTTGGATGATTTTGGTACTGGCTACGCGGCTCTCAATCTCATGACAGAGCTGCCTGTGGATCAGATAAAGATAGACAAGAGCTTTATTGATGATATCGTGACGGATGTGCCGAAACAGTGCCTGCTCCGCGCCATCACCGGCTGCGCAAGAGAGCTGGGGAAAAATATATGTATCGAGGGCGTCGAGACACAGGAGATGGCCGCTTATCTGCGTATGTACTTTTCAGTGACGCATTTTCAGGGGTATTACTACTCGCGCCCCGTACCTATCGACGGCTTCATAGAATGGCTTGAAAAACAGTGAAAGGATCATTCATCGTAAATGAAGATACTCATGGCTTCGGACATGTTCCGACACCAGGTAAACGGCGTTTCAAATTCGGTACTGACTCTGACCACCGAGCTTCGGGCTCTCGGTCATGAGGTAAAGGTACTTGCCCTTTCCAATACCAATCATTCTTATCGTGACGGCGATGATTATTTCATCGCCTCACATGATTCTCTCATATATCCGGACGCGCGGATGAGCATCAAGGTTCACGATCCAATGATCGCGGAGCTAATCGCGTGGCGCCCCCATATAGCTCATATCCAGACGGAGTTCTCCGTCAATGTGCTGGCAATGAGGGTTGTAAAAGCCTGCCGCATTCCCATAGTCATGAATTTTCATACGGACTACGAGCTGTTTTTGAAGAGATACTTTTTCAGTAAGACTGTTCTCAGCTTTTCCATGACCTGGTTTTACAGATATGTCTACCGCCACGCCAGGAGACTGATAATCCCGTCCTCAAAGGTTCAGGATCTGCTGGATCACTACGGGGTGAAAAAGCCCACGGTGATCATCCCGACGGGACTCACCCTGTCGGATTTCAGGATAACTCCGCTGGAAAAGAACGAACTCCTGAAGAAATACGGTATAAAAAACAACGGAAAGGTTCTGGCAGTCATCTCCCGAATGAGCAGGGAAAAAAATGTTGAGGAGCTGATCCGCTATTTTCCTGCCGTGAGAAAAAAGCTTCCCGACGCGGGGCTGCTGGTGGTGGGAGGAGGTCCCTACCTGCCAAAGCTAAAATCCGTGGCGGCTTCTCTCGGACTGAAGGAAAATGTAGCTTTTACCGACATGATCCCTCCCGAGGGAGTCAATCACTACTACCAGCTGGGGGATGTGTTTATATGCGCCTCAACCTTTGAGACACAGGGCATGACCTATGTGGAGGCCATGGCAAACGGCCTGCCATTAGTCTGCAGGTACGACAGGTGCCTGGACGGCGTGATAATCCCGGGAGAAAACGGTTATACCTACAATGACAGGGATGAGTTTGTGAAATATATAGAGGAGATACTGGGCGATGAAGCTGAAAAACGGCGGATGAGTGAGGCTTCCCTCGCCCAGTCAAAGGAGTACAGCAGGGAGAGATTCGCCCTGCGTGTCGAACAGGTATATATAGATGTGATCCGCGAGGCAATTGCGGAGCACGTCATAAGATAACAAAAAGGAGGCAGCTAAAAAATGGAACCGGTAAACAGTATTGACGCAGAGGATGATCAGTTCGCGTATCGCTACGACACGCAGCTTTTGATCGATCGACGGGACAAGGATCTCGATGAGGATGAGATCGCGGATTATATCACGGCTCACATAGAGGGAAATTCCCTTATCGCGGCAGGAGATGAAGATCTCGTAAAGATCCATTTCCATACCAACGAGCCTTGGCAGGTTTTGGAGTACTGCAACAGTGTGGGTGAGATCTACGATATCGTGGTCGAGGATATGATCAGACAGTCAAATGGTCTTCATGGATAATGAAGGCTGATCGCTGTCACCTGATAGACGCTCTCCGTGGAATGGATGTTGTGAGCATGGTTATGTTCCACTTCTTTTTTGATGTCTTTATTGTATTCGGGGTGGATCCGACGTGGTATTATAAGCCTCTGATTCATTTTTGGCAGCAGTCCATCTGCTGGATATTCATTTTTATATCCGGCTTCGTCTGGACACTGGGCAGAGCCAAAAACCTGAAACGAGGACTTTTCCTGAACCTCTGCGGCTTTGCGATCACGGCTGTCACTGTGATTTTTATGCCCTCGGAGGCGGTTTGGTTCGGGATCTTAAATTTCATTGGCTGCGCGGTGCTGCTTCTGATACCGCTCGATGCGCTTCTAAGCCGCCTGCCTGCACCGGCGGGTGCCAGCATTTCCTTTATTCTCTTTATTTTTACTAAAAATTTGTCCTCAGGGGTTTTGGGATTTTATGATCTCCTTCGCATCCCGCTCCCCTCATTTCTCTATGATATAAAGGTTTTAACGCCTCTGGGGTTTCCCTTCCCCGGCTTTTTCTCAAGCGATTATTTTCCGGTCATACCCTGGATTTTCCTCTATCTGTGCGGTTATTTCTGCTACCGGATATTTGAGAAGAGCGAGGGTGCGCGAGAGATCGCTCGAGTGAATATTCCCGTATTCTCGTTCATTGGCAGACATGCTATATGGATCTATCTCATTCACCAGCCGGTATGCTACGGCATTTGTATGCTGCTGTTTTCCTAAGGAACCTGAAGAACCTGAGGAGTAACAATCGTCCATGAATAATTCGGTTGAATAAATCCATAAAACAGATTATAATATGATATCAGGGTCAAAAGTCCGAACCCACTTCGTGCTTGCACGAAAGTGGGGGAGAGACTTTATGACCCGCCCCACATGGAGCACGAAGTGGGGCGTAAGGCCCACGAGAGTGCGGAATGTGGGAGGAGTGTGGGAGCACGAAGTGCGAAACACTCCGGATATCAGGTTTTGACCTTGACATCATTTTATTCGGGAGGTTTACGAAATGGCTGAAAACAACGAGAAGACATCACGCGCAGGAGGTAGCGCAAAGTCCTTCGGGGGCAGGGAAAAATTCGCTTACGGCATAGGCGCCGTCGGAAAAGACATGGTTTACATGCTGTCCGCGTCTTATGTCCTCTACTACTATCAGGATATCCTGGGCGTCGAAGCCTGGATCATGGGAATCATACTTCTGATCGCCCGTGTCTTCGACGCATTCAACGATCCTATCATGGGTGTCATAGTTGCAAAGACTAAGACCCGCTGGGGCAAGTTTCGCCCCTGGCTCTTCATTGGAACGCTTACAAACGCCGTAATCCTTTTTCTGATGTTCTCATGTCCCCCGGATCTTTCCGGTGCCGGTCTGGTGGCGTACGCTGCGATCTTCTACATCGTGTGGGGCGTCACCTACACCATGATGGACATCCCCTACTGGTCAATGGTTCCTGCCTTTACCGAGGGCGGTAAGGAGAGGGAGAACCTCTCGGCGCTGGCACGCACCTGCGCAGGCGTCGGCTCAGCCATCGTTACTATAGTCACTGTCATGGCAGTATCTGCACTGGGTACCGCAGCCGTTGGACACAGCGAGAACAATGTGACAGACACCTGGTCTTCCCGGGAACAGCCCGTGGCAGTAACCTTCGTCGAGAGGGATGAGACGGATACCCCCACCGGAAATGTGTCAAAGGTGGACAACTTCTCAGCTGACATCACTATGTATGTGACGGCTTCGGAGTCGGAACTCATCGGAGCTTACGCCTTCAACCAGAGCAATTCAAAATTTACCATAGAGACCGAAGGACTCGAGTTTACCGAGGGTGACCACAATATGGACTTCGTGACGGACGGCAGTGATGAGGGAGCATGGCTTGTGGTATATGTAAACGGTGAGGAATTCGAAAAGGTTTCCCGGACAGATACCGTGACAGCCGCCATCAGCTCTACAAAGGAAGTCGAGCGCCTCGGTTTCAAATACTTCTCACTTATTGTGGCTGTATTATTCTTTGTATTCATATTGATCACCTGCGTGTGCATTAAAGAAAAATCCACTGTTGACGTAAAGACTGCCGGAGTTATGGAGATGTTCAGGGCGTTAATCCAGAATGATCAGGCGATGGCGATGGTCGTCACCATAGTTCTGGTCAATTCCGCAACCTACATCACCTCAAACCTGCTGATATACTTTTTCAAGTATGACCTGGGCGGAGCGAACTGGCAGGGCAATTACACACTCTTCAACACCTTTGCCGGCGGCATCCAGATACTTGCGATGATGCTGTTCTTCCCGCTGCTGCGCAAATTTTTCAACACCATGAAGATATTCGACATTTGTATAGCGTCGGGGATCATAGGTTACATCATATTGCTCGCCATGGCACTCATGGGCGTGAACACCGTAGGACCCTTCCTGGTGCCCGGCTTCTTCATCATGGGCGCCGTAGGAATACTAAATGTTATTGTTACCGTATTCCTTGCAAATACGGTTGATTACGGCGAGTTAAAGAATAATCGCCGTGACGAGTCTGTCATATTCTCCATGCAGACTTTTGTGGTAAAGCTGGCCAGCGGACTGGCAGCACTCATCGCTGCGATCAGCCTCTCTGTGTTCAATATCAGCGATTCCGACCAGACCGTTACAGCGGTTGACGGAAGCTTCATAAAAGGAATGGAGAACCTGATAGAGAGCATTCAGGCAAACGGAGCCACGGTTGTATCGGGCGGATCAGTACTGGGTCTCCGTCTCGTCATGACACTGGCGCCCATATTTGTTTTGATCATAGCTTTCCTGATCTTCAAGAAGAAATACATACTGGACGACAGGAAGCTGGCAGAGATATCAGAAGAGCTCGCGGCAAGAAAGAGAGGCTGATATCATGCTCACACCTACTCAGATCGCAGGGAAAGCCATCAGCATCGGAGAGACCAAGGCTTCTTCAAAAACATCAAAAACCTTTGTGCTTGCAGTGTTTGCGGGCGCATTTATCGCGTTGGGACCCTTCGGCCCCCAGATTGCGTCACTGAACGCCAAAAACCCCGCCACGGGAAAGCTCCTCGGCGCTCTCGTATTCCCCATAGGACTACTCATGGTGCTCTGCGCCGGAGCAGAGCTCTTTACGGGAAACAGCCTGATATTGATCCCTGTTTTGGAGGGAAAGGTAAAGCTCTTTGGCATGTTAAAAAACTGGGTGATCGTTTATCTGGGGAATTTCCTTGGAGGTGTGCTTGTAGCGCTGGGCGTTACCTGCGGAGGAAGCCTGTCGGCCTTTGAGGGACTCGCGAACGCCGTGGTAAATACGGCCGTGGCAAAGTGTTCGCTGTCTTTTACCGACGCGCTGATCAGAGGTATCTTCTGCAACATCCTTGTCTGCGCCGCGGTCTGGATATCCTTTGGAGCCGGGGAACTGGCGGGAAAGATCACAGGTTTGTTCCTTCCGGTCACTTTATTTGTTCTCTGCGGTTTTGAGCACTGCGTTGCAAACATGTATTTCATACCTGCGGGCTTTTTTGCGGCGGCAGAGTACGGAACGGACGCCGGAAACCTCAGTATATCAGGATTTCTCCTCGGAAATCTCCTGCCCGTTACCCTCGGAAATATCATCGGCGGAGCTGTTGTTGTGGGGGCAGGTTATTGGTTTTCATATTTGAAAAAGTAGGTAGATTTTAGAAATGAGTGAAGTCAGAGAAAACAAGATGGGCGTGATGGACGTGAAGCCACTCATCGTCTCCATGTCCCTGCCTATGATGATATCCATGCTGGTTCAGGCCCTCTATAATGTGGTCGATTCCATATTCGTGGCCCAGGTTGACGAGGCGGCACTGGCGGCAGTCACCTTTGCGTTCCCCCTTCAAAACCTTATGATCGCCGTGGCCAGCGGAACCGGAGTCGGTATAAACGCGCTTCTGTCCAGATCCCTTGGTGCGAAGAAATTTGACAGGGCTGACTCGGCGGCCAACGCAGGTATTCTGTTGGCGTTTTGCAGCTTCCTTGTTTTTTTGGTCATAGGACTCTTTGGGACGGAACCATTCATAGGCAGCCAGACGGGTGACACTGTCATCAGGCAGTATGGACAGGATTATCTGTCCATAGTATGTATCTTTTCCCTGGGACTTTTTCTCCAGGTAACTGGCGAGAGACTGCTGCAGTCCACCGGAAAGACAATATTTTCAATGGTCTCACAGCTGACCGGAGCCGTCGTAAATATTATTATGGATCCCCTGCTGATCTTCGGGCTTTTCGGATTTCCGAAGCTCGGCGTGGCGGGCGCCGCAATTGCTACTGTGGCAGGACAGAGTGTAGCGGGAATCCTTGCGCTTATTCTCAATATCAGGTTCAATAAGGAGATACATCTGTCCTTCCGGAGAATAATAAAGCCTGAGGGGAGTACTGTAAAGGAGATATATCAGGTAGGTGTGCCATCGATCCTCATGATGTCTATAGGATCGATCATGACCTATCTCATGAACCAGATCCTTGCCGGCTTCTCAACCACTGCCACCGCGGTATTCGGTGTTTATTTCAGGCTTCAGAGCTTCTTCTTTATGCCTATATTCGGACTCAACAGCGGTCTGATCCCCGTGCTGGCCTACAATTACGGCGCCGCGAAGCGTGAGAGGATCGAGGAGGCGCTGCGCTTTTCTCTGGTACTGGCCGTGTCCATCATGACAGTGGGAACTCTCGTTTTTGAGACGGTGCCGGAGCTGCTGCTCTCGATGTTTTCGGCCTCGGACGAGATGATGGAGATCGGTGTGCCGGCTCTGCGCATCATAGCCATACATTTCCCGGTGGCGGGCTGTGCCATTATTCTGGGCTCAGTATTTCAGGCGTTTTCAAAGAGCAGCTATTCCCTTATCGTATCACTCGGCCGACAGATCGTGGTGCTCATTCCGGCGGCATGGCTTCTGTCTCTCACCGGCAATGTGAATAATGTATGGTGGTCTTTTCTCATAGCGGAGGGAGTGTCCCTCGTCCTTACCCTTGTCATGTTCTCGCGTATCAAGCGGTTTATACTGGATAAGCTGTGATGTTTGCAATTTAGATACAGGTGTGATATACTTTCGTGGTTTGGGGATATGATGTGCATCAAAAAGCGCCTGCCCGAAGGCTTTGTGCCGCGGAGCAGCAAATGAACATGCAGGAGGTTACGAAATCAGATGGGCAATATCTGCATATACTACGGCGAGGGACACGGAAAGTCCACTGCTGCCATGGGAAAGGCTTTGGAGGCGGCGGCAAACGGAGGAGATGTCTTCATCATCCAGTTCCTGAAGGGAAAGAACCCGATTTTGGCAGAATACATGAAGAAGTGCGAGCCGGAAATAAAGATCTTCCAGTTCGAGAAGCGTGACGAGAAGTACGAGGATCTGTCTGCCACAGACAAAGAAGAAGAAAAAGTGAACATCAGAAACGCCGTCGGCTTTGCCAGAAAGGTTCTGATCACGGGCGAGTGCTCGCTCCTCATACTGGACGAGTTTCTTGGAGTGATCGACACCGGTATAGTCAGCGTATCTGAGTTTACCGAGATACTCGCAAAGAAAGCCCCGGAGGTAAATGTCATCCTCACCGGGCGAAACATAACCGAGGCTGTGAAAGGTCTGGCTGACGAGATATACATGATCAAATCTGAAAAGTGAGAGAGGATTTAAAATGGCCATCTTTAAGGGAGCGGGCGTGGCTCTGGTCACCCCCATGAATCAGGACGGGACAGTTAATTATGACAAGCTTTCGGAGCTTATCGACTTCCATGTGGACAATGGCCCCGACGCTGTGATCATAGCAGGTACCACCGGTGAGAGCGCCTGCCTCACCATGGAAGAGCACAGGATAGTCATCGAGCGCGCGGTAGAAATGGCTTCAGGACGCATCCCCATCATAGCGGGTACGGGCTCAAACTCCACAGCCACCGCCGTGCAGCTGTCAAAGGAGGCTGAGGAGGCTGGAGCGGACGGACTGCTTCTGGTCACTCCTTATTATAACAAGGCGACTCAGGCCGGTCTGGTGTCACACTACAGCAGTATCGCGGACGCCGTCAAGCTTCCCATCATACTCTACAATGTTCCCGGCCGGACAGGCGTAAATATCGCGCCGGAGACGGTTGCTGCACTTACAAAGACGAAGTCAAATATCGTGGGTCTGAAGGACGCCACCGGAAATATGGCTCAGAGCTTAAAGACCATGGATCTCTGTGACGGAAAAGTGGATCTCTACTCGGGGGAGGACGGACTGGTGGTTCCGCTTGTATCCATAGGCGCCATCGGAGTCATCTCCGTATGGTCAAATATTGCGCCGCGTGATGTTCACGACATGTGCGAACTCGCTCTTTCAGGCAGATTTGCCGAGGCCATAAAGCTGCAGCTCAAGGGCAGGGAGCTGGTTGACGCGCTGTTTTGCGAGGTCAACCCCATCCCCGTAAAGACAGCCATGAACCTCATGGGCTTTGAGGCAGGTCCCCTGCGCTCACCCCTGTGCGAGATGGAAGAAAACCATCTGGAATATCTGAAAAAAGTAATGACAGAATACGGCTTGAAACTGGTTTGACATAATTTCAGGAGTTTTTTATGACAAAGATTTTGATGCACGGCTGCAATGGCCGTATGGGCAGGATTATTACCGAAAATGCCGGGAATGATCCCGAGGTTACCATAGTATGCGGAGTTGACAAATTCACGGGTGTAGAACAGAAATACCCTGTGTATGACGATATAAAAAAATGCGATGTGGAAGCGGATGTGATAGTGGATTTCTCCAATGCCCTGGCAGTGGACGGACTGCTGGATTACGCGCTCTCTCACAAGCTTCCGGTAGTGTTGTGTTCAACCGGTCTGTCACAGGAGCAGCTCGACAGAGTGGCCGCGGCGTCGGAGGAGATTCCGATTCTTCGCTCCGCGAATATGTCCCTGGGCATAAACCTCATTATGAAGCTCATAAAGGAAGCGGAAGAGGTACTGTCAAAGGCAGGCTTTGACATAGAGATAGTCGAAAGGCATCACAATAAAAAGCTGGATGCGCCCTCGGGCACGGCGCTGGCTCTTGCCGACGCCATGAATGAGGAAAAGAAATATGAATATATTTTCGACAGGAGCACACGACGCGCAGAGAGAGACAGTAAAGAGATAGGCATATCTGCTGTCAGAGGCGGCACCATTGTCGGAGATCATGATGTGATCTTTGCGGGGACGGACGAGGTGATAACAATCTCACACACCGCGTACTCCAGAGCGCTCTTTGCGAAGGGGGCTTTAGCTGCCGCCGTATTTCTCTCCGGCAGGGAAAAGGGAATGTACGATATGTCGGCCGTCGTCGGCTGACAGGGAATGAAAGGGAAAATCATATGGCTTCGGGAGAAGTTGTTACATTATACGAAAAGCTGGTGAAGCAGGCCAGGAAAGACAAGAGTCCGCTTCCTGCGCTCGACGAAATATTGGAAGAGGAAGGCGTAACCATTGGCGCTGAGGTAAATGTCGGCGTCATGCCGATCCCGCTGGATATGGTGGCGGGAACCAGGACAAAAGCCAGGGGGAGCGCCTTTAATTCTGCTTTTATGCCCATAATGGCAAAAGACACGGAGTTCGCCCAAAAGTGGACCGCTCTCTACAAGTCCAACGAGGAGGAAGGCATCAGGGATGCGGTAAAGGCCTATGAATACAAGCACAGGTTCTACGCCGAGGAGGGCAACAAGAGAGTCAGTGTCCTGAAGGCAACCGGCGCAAACGAGATCCTGGCGGATGTCATCCGCGTCATGCCCCCCAGATCCGATGAAAATCAGGTTTATTACGAGTTTGTGGACTTCTTCAGGCTCTCACAGCTGTATGATTTCGAGTTCAGCGAGTCCGGATCCTACGCTCTGTTCCAGCGGTATCTCGGGATGACACCCGATGAGCACTGGACTACGGCCGACAGATCAAATGTCCGCACTGTCTTTGCGCGGTTTAATTCCATTTACAGCGAAAAGATGCCCGACGCCGATCATGTGAAGATCTGCGATGCATTCTTAAGCTTCTTAAAGCTTTTTGATTACAGGGAGCTTATGGACATGGAGCTGGGACAGCTGAAAGGGCTTGTGACGAGAGCCACGGCGGAGGTCAGCGTGCCTGATGAGGCGCCCACCCTGAAGCTTGAGCCATCCGATACTGCCGACAAAAAGCCGGGTCTTGTGGGTACTATTCTAAAGACTGCAAAACCCAAGCCCCTGAAGGTCACCTTCATTAATGAAAAATCCTCCACTACTTCGGCATGGACCTACGGACACGAGCTGGGGAGGAGGCATCTCGAGGAGGTGTTCCCGGATCTTGTCACCACGAATAAATACGATTTCGCTACTCCGGACAATGTCAACAGGTTTTTGAATGAGTCCATAGAGGGCGGGAGTGATGTGATATTCACCACCTCTCCGCCGCTGCTCACCGCATCCCTCCAGGAGGCCATAGAGCACTCGGCGCTGATATTGAACTGCTCATTAAACACATCCCACAAGTCCGTCAGGACCTATTATGGCCGCATGTACGAGGCAAAATTCCTCATGGGTGCCGTGGCTGGAGCCCTCTCCCATCACAATCGGGTGGGCTATGTGGCAGATTATCCCATATACGGAATGACCGCAAATATCAATGCCTTCGCCCTTGGCGCAAAGATGGTAAACCCCAGGGTAAAGGTGTTTCTCGAGTGGAGCACCATGAAGGGTGTGAATGTGGATGAGGAATTCGCGTCCAACGATATAAATATTATCTCGGGGCAGGATTTCATCATACCCTTGAAGCCCCAGAAAAAATTCGGGCTCTATCGGATTCACGAGGGAGACGATATCGAGAATCTTGCCATGCCTGTCTGGAACTGGGGCAGGATGTACGAGGCGATACTTCGCCAGATCTGGAATGGTACCTTTGAAAAGGAAGACAAGGAGACCGAAAAGGGAGTGAACTACTGGTGGGGTATGTCCGCAGATGTGATAGATGTGGCTTTTTCAAGACATTTGCCCATCGGTACGAAGAGACTTGTAAATCTATTAAAGGATACTATCAAAAATGGCGATTTCAACCCGTTCTCCGGTGTCCTGTATTCACAGGACGGCGTCATCAACCGCAGGGAGGATGATGTGATGAAGCCGGAGGAGATAGTTTCCATGAAGTGGCTGGCAGAAAATGTAGTGGGAAGGATACCCGATATGGAGGAACTGAAGGAAGAAGCGGCTCCGATCATGACACAGTCGGGCATTGACAGCTGACGCTGTAACGAAGGGGGTTACATGAAGATTCTGTGTATAGCCGACAAGGAGTCACCGGCTTATTGGGATTTTCTGGACAAGGAAAAGATAAAGGAGATAGACCTCATCATCTCCTGCGGGGATCTGAAGGCGGAATATCTGTCGTTTCTGGCCACGTTCTGCCCGGGACCCGTCATATATGTCCATGGCAATCACGATGACAAATATGACATAAAGCCGCCTGATGGCTGCGAGTGCATAGACGATGACATCTATCTGTTCAACGGATTGCGCATACTTGGGCTCGGGGGATCCATGATGTACAACAAGGGCACCTACCAGTACACGGAAAAGATGATGGAAAAGCGCGTCAGAAAAATGCGCAGAAAGATAAAGAAATACGGGGGCTTCGATATACTGGTAACACATTCACCCGCCAGGGGTCTCGGTGATGGAGACGATCTTCCTCACAGGGGCTTCGAGTGCTTCATAGACCTGCTGGACACCTACAAACCTAAGTATTTTCTGCATGGACACATGCACACCAGCTATGATTACAAGCTGAAGACTACAAATACATACGGTGATACCATCGTGATAAATGCCTATGAGAAGCAGTTGCTTGATATTGATGGATGATTGATTATGGATCTGTTTGAGTATCAGAGACAGCAGAATATGGAGAAGGAATCTCCGCTGGCCAGCCGCATGAGGCCTGAGACTCTCGACGAGATCGTGGGTCAGCAGCACATAATAGGCCCCGACAAGCTGCTCTATCGCGCCATAGCCGCCGACAGGCTGACATCCATCATCCTCTACGGTCCTCCGGGCACCGGAAAGACCACCATAGCCAGGGTGATAGCCAATGCCACAAAAGCCGGGTTCAGGCAGATAAACGCCACAAGCGCCGGAAAGCGCGATATGGAGGAGGTGGTGGAGCAGGCGAAAGAAGCCCGCGGCATGTACGGGAAAAAGACCATACTCTTCATTGACGAGATACACAGATTCAACAAGGCTCAGCAGGATTATCTGCTGCCCTTCGTGGAGGACGCCACGGTAATACTGATTGGCGCCACTACTGAAAATCCCTTTTTCGAGGTGAACAAGGCGCTGCTGTCCAGATCCAACATCTTCGAGCTCTACCGTTTGTCTCCATCGGACATAGAGACCCTCATCAAAAGGGCAGTCTATGATGAGAAAAAGGGTTTGGGAGCCATGAAGGTGGATATAGATGACGACGCGGTAAAATTCCTCGCCGACAGAGCCGAAGGAGACGCCAGAGGAGCGCTGTCCGCCGTAGAGCTGGCCGCCCTTACCTCCGGCAGGGGTGAGGACGGAAGGATACACATCACATTGGAGATCGCGGGAGAGTGTATCCAGAAAAAAATATTAAATTATGATAAGGACGGAGAGAATCATTATGATACCATCTCCGCTTTTATAAAGAGCATGAGGGGCTCGGATCCTGATGCGGCGGTCTACTATCTGGCGAGAATGCTGTATGCCGGCGAGGATATCAAATTTATCGCAAGACGCATCATGATCTGCGCCTCGGAGGATGTGGGGAACGCTGACCCGAACGCCTTGAATGTGGCGGTTTCCGCCTGTCTTGCGGTGGAGCGGGTGGGCATGCCGGAGGCGAGGATCATATTATCCCAGGCCGCCATTTATGTGGCAACCGCTCCAAAGAGCAATGCTTCATATATGGCCATCGGGAGCGCTTATTCCAGGGTAGAGTCAGAGGGCATGAAAAAGATCCCAAGACATCTGCAGAATGTCCATGCGGATTCATACGGTGAGGAGCGTGAGCAGGGTTATCTCTACGCCCATGATTACGAGGATCACTACGTGGTCCAGCAATATCTGCCCGACGAGCTGGTGGGTGAGAAATTTTATCACCCGACGACGCAGGGTTACGAAAAACAGATAAGTGAATACTTAAAATATACAGAGAAAAGAAAGCAGGAGGCAAACTAAAGTGAAAAAGTATACGGAGATGAGTCCGGTGGAATTAAAGGAGGAGCTGGAGACATTGCGCAGCACCTACAAGGGTTTTGAGGAGGCAGGTTTCGAATTCAACATGGCGAGAGGAAAGCCGTCTCCCGCGCAGCTGGATCTGTCGGAGGATATAATTAATAATCTCCCCTGGGACAAGGGCTATCTGACCGAGTCGGGAGATGACGTGAGAAATTACGGACTCATAGACGGTATACCTGAGGCGAAAAAGCTCATGGCGGAGATGCTTGAGTGCGATCCTTTACAGGTAGTGGTATTCGGAAACGCATCCTTAAATATCATGTATGATGTGGTGGACTGGGCTTTTGTATTCGGGATTGACGGGGAGAAGCCCTGGGGCAGACAGGAGAGCGTAAAGTTCCTGTGTCCCGTGCCGGGCTATGACAGACATTTTTCAATTACCGAGGGCTTCGGCATCGAGATGATAAATATTCCGATGACGGGGAGCGGTCCCGATATGGATATGGTTGAGAAATATGTGAATAACGATCCGACGGTAAAGGGAATCTGGTGTGTACCGAAGTATTCCAATCCGCAGGGTATCAGCTATTCCGATGAGACAGTTCGCAGGTTTGCTGCGTTAACACCTGCCGCAAAGGATTTCCGTATATTCTGGGACAATGCCTATTGCGTGCATCATCTCTATGACGATGAGAGCAGGCAGGACAGGATACTGAACATCCTGGCGGAATGTGAGAAGGCCGGTCATCCCGATATGGTCTATCAGTTTGCCTCAACCTCAAAGATCACTTTTGCGGGATCGGGCATCAGCTGTATGTCATCATCGGTCAAAAACCTGGACGAGATCAGGACACATCTCTCTATCCAGACCATCGGCTATGACAAGATCAATCAGTGGAGACATGTAAAATTCTTAAAAAACAGGGCCGGCATCGAGGAGCACATGAAAAAGCACGCCGATATCCTGCGACCCAAATTCGAGGTAGTGATGAAAAAGCTGGATGAGGAGCTGATCCCCCTTGGTCTCGGAAGCTATAGAAGACCAAACGGCGGCTACTTTGTGAGCTATGAGGCACCGGCCGGCACTGCAAAGGATATCGTCGGAAAGGCAAAGGCTGCGGGAGTCGTAATGACAGGAGCGGGAGCCCCCTTCCCCTACAAGAAGGATCCTGATGATTCCGTTATCAGGATCGCTCCCTCTTATCCGGAGGTTGATGAGCTGGAGAAAGCGATGGATGTATTTGTCTGCTGCGTGAAGCTCGCCTATATTGAGAAGCATATCTGATGAGGAGACAGGGATAATACCATGGATCAACCACTTGAATCTACAAAAATAAAAAAAATAATAGGTATCATCAGCGGTAAGGGCGGTGTCGGAAAGTCCTTTGTCACCGGTGGTCTTGCAGCCTCCCTTCGCAAAAAAGGCTGCTCGGTGGGTGTAATGGACGCTGATGTCACGGGACCATCCATCCCAAGGATGTTCGGAGTGACGGGTAAACTCTGCTCTGACGGGACTGGGATTGTCCCGGCGGAGACAAAGAGCGGTATAAAGATGGTATCCATGAATCTGCTGCTGGCTCATGAGAGCGATCCCGTGGTCTGGAGAGGTCCCCTTATCGGCGGAACTGTCAAGCAGTTTTACACCGAGGTGTACTGGGGAGAGCTGGATTACCTGTTGGTGGATATGCCCCCCGGCACCGGAGATGTGGCGCTGACTGTATTCCAGTCCATGCCGCTGTCCTCCATTGTGATCGTAACATCCCCCCAGAAGCTGGTGGATATGATAGTCCAAAAAGCCGTAAAGATGGCATCCATGCTCCACATCCCGGTTGCGGGTATTGTTGAGAATTTCAGCTATGTGGAGTGCCCTGACTGCGGCAAAAAAATAGAGATCTACGGAAAAAGTAATATAGATGAAGTTGCAGAGAAACTTGGAACCAAGGTTCTGCTCCGTCTCCCTGTGATGCCGCAGCTGGCGGCATCCTGTGACGAGGGGAAATATTACGAGCAGGATCTGTCTTTGTTTGATGGAGTTGAGCTATGAAAAAAGTCGGCAGTTTTTTCCTGAGTTTTGTGCCATATCTGGTAATCCAGGCGGGTGGTTTTCTGTTGAGCATCACGGTCATGGGAGCGCTCTACATATTCTTTCTGATCTTCCCCGGGGAAGGTGGGAGAGACGTCATGAGCGCGTACTCCGGCATGATGGAAGTGATGTCGAGCCAGAACGGTTTAATGGCTGTGTCCATTGTCAGCACGCTCCTTGTGATGCCTCTCCTGGCATTGTGGTACCGCAAGGCCAAAAATGATGATACGGGGGCATTTTATATCGGAGATTTTAATGTCTTAAGCTTTTTTGCCCTGGTGATAGGCACTATCGCGCTGTACGTATGCGTGGATGTGCTCGCGGAGTTTATCGCCTACATGCGGCCCGATTGGGGTCAGCAGATGGAGGATCTTCAGAGGATGGAAGGGATCGTGGGAAATGAGTTTTCTGTACTGACCATCGTCTACACCTGTATCGTCGGTCCTGTAATGGAGGAGCTGGTGGTGAGGGGATTGATGCTCCACTACCTGAAGAAGGCGCTTCCCGCGTGGCTGGCCATATTAGTACAGGCGTCCTTTTTCGCAGTGATCCATGTAAGCTTTCTCATGATGTGCTATACATTTATCGTTGGACTGATCTTTGGCGTGATAGCTCACAAGACGGGCAGCATCGTGTGGACGTCCCTCGCCCATATAATACTAAATACCTGCGGTATGACTGTCTCAATTGTCGGTGTTCTCGGCGCGATACCGTCGGATATATCCACCTTTGTGATAATTATCGCGGTGACAATAGCAGTTGTCATTACCATATTGTGCCTGTATCTCTTTTTCAGGGGAGTGGCCATCAGACATCTGGAGATCGAGTATCTTACGGAAGAAAATGAAGTTTTGGATCTGAATGAATGATTGAGGATAGATAAATGGCATTTGCTCATCTCCACAGCCATACGGAGTACTCCCTTCTGGACGGTTCAAACCGCATAAAGGAGTATGTAAAAAGAGTTAAAGAACTGGGCATGGATTCCTGTGCCATAACCGATCACGGTGTCATGTACGGCGTGATCGATTTTTATAAGGAATGCAAAAAAAATGACATTAAGCCGATCATCGGCTGTGAGGTTTATGTAGCTCCCGGCTCCCGGTTCGACAGGGAGGCGGTGAAGGGTGACGACAGATATTACCATTTGATACTTCTGGCCGAGAATGACACGGGTTATCATAATCTGATAAAGCTGGTGTCCAGAGGCTTTACCGAGGGCTACTACTACAAGCCCAGGGTCGATCAAAATCTGCTGCGCGAATTTCACGAGGGGATCATAGCCTCCAGTGCCTGTCTGGCGGGAGAGGTGAGCCGCGCCCTTACAAGGAATGATTATGAGGCTGCCAAAGAGGCGGCGCTGCGCCTGGACGGGATATTCGGCCATGGCAATTTCTTCCTGGAGCTTCAGGATCACGGCATTACCGTCCAGAAAAAGGTCAATATGGATCTCATCCGCATGAGCAATGAGACGGACATCCCCCTGATCTGCACCAACGATATACACTATACCTACCCGGAGGATGCCGTTTCCCATGATGTGCTCCTCTGTATCCAGACCGGCGCAAAGGTCAGCGACGAGAAACGCATGCGTTACGAGGGCGGCCAGTATTATGTGAAGAGCGAGGAGGAGATGCGGGAGCTGTTTCCCTACGCTTTGGAGGCCGTTGACAATACCCGTCTGATCGCTGACAGGTGCAATGTTGACATCGAATTTCATGTGACAAAGATGCCTGCGTTTCCCGTGCCCGAAGGCTTTACCACTTATACCTATCTGGAAAAACTGTGTTACGACGGTTTGAAAGACAGATACCCCGGTAAATGGGAGTCTCTGACTGACAAGCTGGGCTACGAGCTGGACATCATAAAAAAAATGGGCTATGTGGAATATTTCCTCATAGTCTGGGATTATATCAATTATGCCAGACAGCACGATATCCCGGTGGGACCGGGGCGGGGCAGCGCGGCGGGCTCACTGGTGGCCTACACCACCGGGATCACAAATATCGATCCTTTGAGAGACGACCTGATCTTTGAGCGCTTCTTAAACCCGGAGCGCGTGTCCATGCCCGATATCGATGTGGATTTCTGCTACGAGAGGCGCCAGGAGGTCATCGATTATGTGGTGCGCAAGTACGGCAAGGACTGCGTGACTCAGATCGTGACCTTTGGAACGCTGGCAGCCAGGGGCGTCATCAGGGATGTAGGCCGCGCGATGGATATGCCATATGCTCTCTGTGACAGCCTGTCAAAGTCCGTGCCTCAGGAGCCGGGCATTACCCTTCCCGAGGCCTTAAAGAGAAATCCCGAGCTGAAAAAAAGATACGACGAGGATCCTCAGATAAAGGAACTGATAGATATCTCCATCAGTCTGGAGGGGCTGCCCAGGCACACCTCCACCCATGCGGCGGGTGTCGTCATAGCGGCAAGGCCGATGGATAATTATGTGCCTCTCTCCAGGGGCAGCGACGACGCCATAACTACCCAGTTTACCATGACCACCATAGAAGAGCTGGGGCTGTTGAAGATGGATTTTCTGGGTCTGAGGACACTCACCGTCATAGACGACACCTTAAAGCTCATCGAAAAAAAAACCGGGGAGAGGATAGATATAGACGCCATCGATACAGAGGATCAGGCTGTCTATGACATGATAGGACAGGGCAGATGCGAGGGCGTATTTCAGCTGGAGAGTGAGGGAATGAAAAACTTCATGAAGGAGCTGAAGCCCCATAATCTGGAGGATGTAATCGCGGGTATTTCCCTGTATCGCCCGGGTCCCATGGATTTCATCCCGAAATACATCGCAGGAAAGAATGATCAAAAGAATATAGTTTATGATACTCCCCTGCTGGAGCCTATATTGGCGCCGACCTACGGCTGTATAGTCTATCAGGAGCAGGTCATGAGCATAGTCCGTGATCTGGCCGGCTATACTCTCGGCCGCTCGGATCTGGTTCGCCGTGCCATGTCGAAAAAGAAAACCTCTGTCATGGAGGAGGAGAGGAAAAACTTCGTCTTCGGAAACGAGGAACAGGGGGTGGATGGCTGCATCAGGCGCGGGATACCGGAGAAGACCGCAAACAAGATTTATGACGATATGATCGACTTTGCGAAGTATGCCTTCAACAAGAGCCACGCTGCGGCATACGCCGTTATATCCTACCAGACAGCCTGGCTGAAATACTATTATCCCGCGGAATTTATGGCGGCTCTGATGACTTCCGTAAAGGATTTTACCGCGAAGATAACCGAATACATCTATACCACCAGGCGCATGGGCATCTCACTGCTGCCCCCGGATATAAACAGGGGAGAGGGAGTGTTCTCTGTGGATAACGGAGCCATCAGGTTTGGTCTCTATGCCGTCAAGTCCGCGGGAGTTGCGGTGGTTGACGCCATAATAGAGGAGAGAAACCGTGGGGGGCCTTAATATGGATATGGTTGAGAAATATGTGAATAACGATCCGACGGTAAAGGGAATCTG
>CALFUE010000018.1 GCA_937916345.1 uncultured bacterium | reverse complement strand
AATACAAACAAAGCCAAAAATATTGTAGCCATGTTTAAAGATTGTATTTCATTGACTTCTTTAAATTTATCTACTTTTTATACTTATGGAATTTTTGAGATGTATAATATATTTGCTGGTTGTACTTCTTTAACCTCATTAGATTTATCTAATTTGGATATATCACGGGTTAATGATGTGAGAAGTATGTTTGAAAATTGTTATAATTTAGAATATATTAATTTTAATAATTCAGATAGTAGTAGTTTTTATTACTGTGAAAAATTTTTATTAAATGTTCCAGATAATATTGTAATATGCGCACCAGAAAATAATAAAATTCTCAATGAATTAAAAAATATCATTCAAAATGTGGATATAGAGATTGAGACCTTCGTCCACGGAGCCCTGTGCTACAGCTACTCGGGAATGTGCCTCATGAGCTCCATGATAGGAGCCCGAAGCGGAAACAGGGGCAGATGCGCGGGAACCTGCCGTCTTCCGTTTGACGGGAAATATCCCCTTAGCTTAAAGGATCTGTGTACCATCCGTTTTCTTGATAAGATAATAGATGCAGGGGTTGCCTCCCTAAAGATCGAGGGAAGGATGAAATCACCCGAGTACTCTGCGGGAGTTACCTCTATCTACAGAAGAAAGATCGATGAATATTACGAGACGGGGGCAGACGGCTACAGCGTGAGTGATTATGAAATGCAGCAGTTGACCGATTTGGGAAACCGGTCGGGATACACTGATGGTTTTTATTTCAGGCATAATGACGAAAATATGGTGACGATTGATTCGCCATCCCACACACATGCGCCCGAGGGGGTCTTAAAGGACAGATATGATCATTTTTTACAGGATGAAAAGGTTGAGATAAGAGGACGTTTCACCATGAAAAAGGACGCGCCCATGAGTCTGACCGTGGATTTCCGGGGGGAGACGGTCACAGTTTTCAGTGATCCCCCGACCACCGCGAAAAACAGGCCCGTCACAGAGCAGGCTGTCGTCGAAAAGCTGATGAAGACAGGCGACAGTGATTTCTGTTTCGGCGATATAGACTGTGAAATCGACGATGGCCTTTTCGTGCCGATGCAGTGGGTGAAGGAGCTGAGGAGAGACGCGCTGAGAGCGCTGAAGGAAAGGCTTCCGGAGAAAGAAAAGAGGACCGGACCATGACAGATATTCTTATTTCTGACAGGGCTCAGCTTTTGCCTGCGCTCGACAGCGGGAGAGCGGAAGCGCTAACCCTTGACGCAATATGCTATCACTCTCGTCAGGATCTCATATCAGAGCTCTCGGATGACATAAATAAAATAAAGGACAGAGGTGCTAAAACCCGCTTTGCGATGCCTTATATCTTTAGGAAAGAGACGGAAGAATATTACGGGAGCATCTGGGAAGAACTTCAGGAAATCCGTCCTGACGGACTTCTGGTCAGAAATTATGATGAGCTGGGTTTTCTTGACGGGAAGGGTTACCCTAAAAAGCAGATTTTCCTGGATCATTATCTTTACAACATGTCCGAGCGCTCGGCGGATGCTTTCAGGGATATGGGATACGAAAACCTGACTTTGTCCTGTGAGCTGAGCAGCAAGGAGTTAAAGCACAGGAAATTACCGGGCATGGAGATAATCGTTTACGGCCGGGCGGTTCTTATGATATCCGCAAACTGCGTCAAAAGGACAATGCAGGGATGTGATGCGATGCCCGGCGTAAGCTTTATTACAGATCGCATGAAAAAGGAATTTCCCGTGATGAATGTCTGCAGCGATTGCTACAATCTCGTGTTAAACGCGGATGTGCTTGATATCACGGAGCAGATAATATCGACAGATGAGTCCCTGCGGCGCAGATACCACTTCACCACCGAGTCGGCTGATGAAGTTGGGGCTGTACTTACGCAGGAGAGGTGGATGTTTTCAAAAATGACCTTTACCGGGGGGCACTATAAAAGGGGTGTGGAGTAAAAATAGTTATGGATAAAATGCGCCTGTGATGTTATAATGACCATGATACGCAGCACGTACACGTTGTGTGCAAAGCGCTGCTCAAACACTCATATTTCCCGTGATTTTTGGCAAAAATCACTACGATATTCGTGTTTGGTTGGGTCACAAAGTCTCAAATTATTGCGCAAGCGCATAATTTGGACCTTTTGACCCTTGTATCAT
>CALFUE010000017.1 GCA_937916345.1 uncultured bacterium | reverse complement strand
AGTAACACAAAGTAACACATTTTCAAAATAATTCAGCTGAAAAGTAAAAAGCCCACAAACGGCTAATTTGCAGGCTTTTCGGGTTCGGATTTCACTCCAAATATGAGCGGAGAGGGTGGGATTCGAAGCTCGAAAAAATAAGCCTTAAACCCAGTAAAATAAGGAGATGAGCGGTTTTGACAATCGGCGAAAGAATAAAGGCTGCAAGAGAAGCTAAAGGCGCAACGCAGGGCGAGCTCGCTAAAGCTGCTCATACTACAAAACAAACGATATATAAGTACGAAAATGGCATCGTTTCCAATATTCCTTCTGACAAAATAGAGGCTATGGCCTCTTTCCTGAATGTTTCGGAATCTTATTTAATGGGATGGGAGGAAGCTATTCCCCTTGATACTACTTGGGAAGTCGAATTGCTTAATTGTTATAGGAATTTGGACTCAGATCGTGCGAACAGGCTCTTTCAATATGCGAAGGCTCTTTTGGAAACTCAAACAGCGGAGCGTGAAATGAACGCTCATAATAACGGAGGCAATCAAGAATGAAGAAAAGGATATTGTTGATCCTGCTGCCGTGCCTACTTCTTTCGGGCTGCGTCAGCAAAACGGATTATGAGGCGGCGATCTCTGCAAGGGATCGCCTGCAGGAAAGTCTGAAAGAAGAATCCGAAGAATACGGGCTGTTCTCTACTGCGTTCGACACAGACCTGTGCGGCGCTCTGAATCAGGAACGGTCCGTATATCAGGTTGTTGTAAGCCGTGAATGGGATCTGGACGATCTGCTTTCCTGCCTGAATAAGTTTGAATCGCTGGAAAGCGAATTTGAAAACGGCGTTACTGGAATATATATAACCTACGCAGGTTCCAATAGTCGCCCGGAATACTCTATTTATGTAAGCCGTGAAAAGATCGGGGATCATTTTGACGCTCCGAATCCTTTTGAATAATGGAAAACCCGCCGTACTGTTAGCGCAGTAAGGCAGGCTGGTCATGCCGTGTATGATATGAGCGATATGTAACCGGTCGCCGCCGCAGGCTTCCGGTCGGAGCATATCAACACTTCCGAGCGAATCTATTATACACCGAATGGCCGCAATTCACAAGCAGGAGGTGTATTTTTTATGCGATTCTTTACCTATGGTCGGAAGTCTGTTTATAAGGACAACTCCGATTCTATCGACAATCAATTCCGTATGTGCCGGGAATACTGCGAAATGCGTTTCCCGAATGAAATTGAAAGCTGGCAGCAGTTCTCGGATGAAGATTTTACCGGGGCGAATACCAACCGCCCAGGCTTTCAATCAATGATGGCGCTGCTCCGGGAGGGTGCGTGTGATGTTCTCGTGGTCTATCAGCTTGACCGCTTTTCCCGCGATGTCCGGGACTTCTCTGCTGCCTATGCTGAAATGCAGGCACACCATGTCCGCTTTATCTGCCTTGATCTGAATATAGACACATCAACGCCCATCGGGGAGGCTATGATGTATGTCTCCGCTGCTTTCGGTCAAATGGAGCGAAAGAATATAGCCCTGCGTGTCGCCGATAATATGAACGGCCTTGCAAAGAAGGGCTACTGGGTAGGTGGGAATCCTCCTATCGGTTACGAACGGAGCCGTATCGTTGTCAACGGGCGCAAGCATGTAACCATCGTTCCGGTTCCTGAAGGCGTGGAATATATAAACTGGCTGTTTGATTATTTTCTGTCAGGATCCTATTCCCTTCAGGGTCTCGAAACCGAGTTCCGCAAGAAAGGTATTAAGTCCCAAAAGGGCGGTTTCTTTTCAACGACACAGCTCCACCAGCTCCTTACCTCTCCGTACTGCTGTGAGGCAACGCCGGAAGTTTACGACTACTTTGCCGCGAAAGGATGTAAGATGGAATCTTCCCGGGAGCTCTGGGACGGCTCCTGCGGCGTTATGGTTTACGGGAGGACAACTCAAAAGGAAAAATCGCATCAAAAGCAGCCGCCTGCAGAATGGACTGTATGCCTTGGCTATCATAAGCCATTTATGCCTGCAGAAAAGTGGCTTGCTGTTCAGGGAAGAATGACCCATAACGCCTGCTTCCATAAGCCGAAATACCCCGTTCCTCTCTTGCGCGGCGCTCTCCGGTGCTCCTGCGGTGCTTTGATGGCAGTATCATCAAAGAAGAAATTAAACGGCGTGAGCCGCTGGTACTACTGCGAGCGTCGTATGCGTCAAGGCGTAGAGGCTTGTGCCTGCTCCCAGATTAAGTGTGATTTGCTGGACGAAAAGGCTCTCGAAGTGTTCCGGGAAATTGAAGCGGATCCGAAACTGATTGAGAAGTATGTGGAAAAATCCGAAAAGAAGAAAGGCGAGGATCCTCGGAAGCTGCAAGCGAAGATCTCCGGCACAGAGGACAAGATCGGCAGGCTCGCCGCCTCTCTGGCTCTGGCTGAAAACTCAACCGCATCTCGCTATATCATAGCTGAAATGGAATCTTTAGACTCCCAGCTCCGGGAGCTGAAAGCGAAGAAAGCGGATGCGGAAGCAAGCCACCGCAAGGAAGTAAGCGAAGAAAAGAAGAACGCTGAAAAAGTGAAGGAAATCTTTAGATTATTAAAGGGGCTGGAGGGCTTTACCGCCGAAGAAAAGAACGAAATCGTAAGATCAATCGTGAAAGAGTGTACTTGGGACGGGGAAACGCTTTTTATTTTGCTCTGAAACTCGCTTTTTTATAATGCGTCGTTTTGCCCTCATTATATAAATGTGAACTTCAAGAAATGGAAATGAGCTTCACTTTTTAATCCTGAAAAGTCTATCTCGTTTTCTCCGGTGCGTATTATGAAGATGCTTTTCGGAATGAATTGAACTTTTGCAAAGAAAAAGGCGGGAAACTCCGAAGAGCTCCCGCCTTAAAATCTGTCTTATCGCACCCCCTTAAACCCCCTCCCGCGCACAATGATACTACACGAAAGAAAGCCCAGCAATGGACGCAATAGACAAAGATTTTATACCTTTTTGGTGTAATAGAGACAAATCCATCCGGCTCCGCTCTTAAGTCTGCCCCATGTGTTATTGCCTACGGCTTTTTCCTCGACAATGGTATAAATGCCCTTATCTCTGATAACCGTAGTAACGGGGTAGCTTGTCCCGGCTCCCTTGCGGACATTCAGGGCGGTGGCTGTAACCTTTACGGTGTAGGGCTTGAAATTCTCGGCGTACAAATCATAAAAGGTCTGTCCATAACCGGCTCTCTTTTTCTGAACCGCTGCGCTCTGATCTGCCGGTTTCTCATAGCCGGTCAAGATGGCGTTGCTGGCTTCAAGGACGCTCTTTGCGTTCTTAAGCTGCTGCATAACTCCCTTGTAGCCGGAAAGCTCTTTCCACAAGTATTCAAGCTGCATCTGAAGGTCTCCGATGCTCTTGTCGTGCTCCTTGGCGTATGCCAGAAGCGCCTGCTTCCTGCTCCAATAAGTCCACTGTGCGAGTCCGTAGCCAGCGGAATCCTTAACGAAATTCGTGTAAAGTCCATTGTCTACCTGAGCCGTATATGTAGCGTCGTCCATGCCGAGCTTTTTCTCGAAGCTGTTCTGAAGGTTGTTCGGCTTCAGCCCGCTCTCTGCGTAAAGGTTTCCCATAACGCCAGCAACGGCGTAATCGGTCAATCCTGCCGCTTTCAGGAAGTCCCATATAATTTTGTCCGTCTGCTTTTCTCCCGTGTCATTCTGGGGCTGCTGGGCGGGTTCCTCGGGTATCTCTGCGCTGCCGCCGAGCATTCTTGTTACGATGGTAGCAAGCTCTCCCAAACGGTTATAAATATAATCTCCGGGACAGCTCTTATTTGCAAACCATCTATGAACGGTAAGAAGCATCTCGTCCGCTGCCGGTGAGTAATCAAGAGCTTTCTGCTTGTCGGGAATCCAAACAAGTCTTTTCTTTCCGTTTCTCTTGCAGATATCCTCGCAAAGCGCAACAAGACCGCTCCACGCTCCGTTCGTGATGGCATACGGTGCTTTCGTGTCGCTTGCTACCTCAATCGTAACGGCTCTCTGATCGTTTGCGGAGCTGGATGAACACCAGCTCCTGTTGCGTTCTTCAACATACATTCCGACCTGTCCCTGATCGTCTATGCCGTAATTGCTGGAGGCTTTCCGGCTGGTAGGAGCGAAGATGTTTCCGAGGGTGGTAAGGCTGCAATGCCCTACTACGCAATGAGGCGTGATCCTGTCAATCGCCATCGTCCTCTCTCCTGAATGGTTCGGGGACAGTATAACTGTTTTAACCAACGGGCTGTTGCTCATCGTCCTCTCCTTCCTCCTTTCCGTTCGTAAGCTCTGTAAGGGCTTCCTCGGAAAGATCATCTATTTCCTGAATAATGTTCTCATCCATGGCTGTCACCCCTCTTTCAACTGCTTGTAAATCTGATTAGCTCCGGTAGCCGCAAGCCCGGACACAATTCCAACCGCTACGGCGGTTATAATATCCGCTGCGGGGAAGTCCGGCATCCCGATCAGGAACGCTACGGCCCCCAGAATGGCTCCGGCGATTCCGCAAATAACCGGAATAAATTTGCTGTCAATCGGGGACACCTTAATGCCCTGCCCGATTAGAAAGCAAATAACCGAAATTGCCGCTACTCCTGCGATCCCAAAAGTAAAATCCATAATGAATACCTCCTTTTCAGATTCCGATTTTGGTAAAAATGAAACCGACTATAATGCCTACAACTGCCGTTGCAATATAGCCTACAACTTTTCGCCACATCTCTCCGTCTCTGCCTTCGAGCGTTTCAAGGCGCTTGCCCTGCTTTTCCTGCTCTTTAACCATGTTCCCCATGTTCACGGCCAACTCCTTAACGGAAGTTGTCAGCTCTGAGATCTGGCGAACGGTTCCTTCGAGCGATTCAATGCGGCGGTTTTGGCGATGGTTCTCATCGTCAATTCTTCTTGCAAATTCGTTGTGAACTGCAAGTGTTACGAAGTCCTTATCTTCCACGGCTACCTCCTTTCTGGGTTATGGCTCCCATTTTGCTGCGATCTTTGTGACCGCTTGCATTTCCTGAAGCTCCGCCTCCATGTCCTCAATCTGGATGTGCTGGAGGAGCAATAGAAAAAGGCGGTCAATAAGCCCCGCCTGCTTCTTTATGATCTCGCATTGATCTATGACAAGTTCCCCTATCTCATCCATGCTGTTTGTCCTTTCTTTTCTCCATCTCCCTGATATAAATCTTGTTTAGGCGGTGGCGTAAGTGACCGGTGTTCGTATGTTCAAGCAGTCCCTTTATGCTGGCGACTCTCCTGTCGAAAGCCGCTTTGCTCATCCGTCCGCTTGCATACTCTGAACAGATCTTGTGAACCTCTCTCTTTATCCTGCCTACGGTGCTTTTCCGTAGTTTCTTATGCGTAGTCCATATCCTAACGCCTACAAACTCAATGCCAACCTTGACCGGTCTGATGCTGGTCTTATTGTTAAGATCAAGCCGGAGCCTATCTTTCAGAAAAGCCTCAATCTCAGCTTTCCATCTGTGCAGTGTTTCTTTGTCCTGCGCAAGAATAACAATGTCGTCCATGTACCTGATGTAGTAATGGATCCGGAGCGTGTGCTTGCAGTACTGATCCAGCTCGTTTAAGTAAATGTTTGCGAATAGCTGGCTCGTAAGGTTGCCTATCGGCATCCCTACCTCGTAAAGCCATTCCTCTGGCGGCACATCCTGCGGCGCTTTCCCTCTCGGAAGTCCGAAGGGTTCAGCGGTGCTGTTTACTATGCCTTGGATGCAATTCATCATGTCCGGGTCTTTTATCTTCCTTGCTAAAATCGAAAGAAGAATCTCGTGATCTACCCGGTAAAAGTATTTGCTGATATCGAGCTTTAAGTAGTACCAACCGCCGCCCGGCTTTCTGTCAACCTGCCTCATCCAATACTGGAGGCGGTCTGCTGCTTTGTGGCTGCCTTTGTTCTTCCTGCAGGCGTAGCTATCTTCAATGAAACTCCTGTCGTATATCGGGTTAAGATACTGATACAAGCTCCATTGCACTATCCTGTCCATGTAAGGAAGCGCCATGACAAGCCTTTTCTTCGGAACAAAAACCCAAAGTTTTCTATACGGTCCGAGCTCGTATGTTCCGTTTCGCAATCCCTCCTGAATAATAAGCAGGTTATCTTCAAGATGCGCCGTGAATGACATAACCTCCGCTCTGTACCGCTTGCCCTTTCTGGCGTTGCGGTGCGCTTCAAGCAGCCATTCAAAACTGCAAATAATCGGCCACGCATCCTGAATAGTGAAAGGTTCTGTTATCTCGTCCATAAAATAATGCTGCGTGTGGCGTTTCCGTCTCCGCAGCAATTAACATTTCTTCTGCGCATGGCAGAAAGGAAGAGGATCCCTTATAGTCTGTACGCTGTGCTGTTCCCCGTAGGGTACAGCCCTCTGTCCGGCACAGATCGCCGAATGTAAGACGATAAGCGGAGCGCCCGCCGATGTTGTCGTTGGAATTAGACCGGGCATTGTTCAGGTTGGAATTGAACACACCTGCGTTAGCCCCATTGTTCCAGTTGCCGCCCCGGATCAAGCACCTACTGACCCGCTCCCTATCTATTCAAGGAAGCAATATACTTCCCTAAAAGATTCCCTATTTCTGTGTTGTACCTCGCCCACACCTCATACTGATGCGCTGAAAGCGGTGGCGCGAATTTCTCTCCGCAAACTTCCTTATCTGCCGCAAGCCGCACAAGATGCCGTAACCATTCAAGCTCAACATCAAGCTCCTGCGTCGTGGTCTTTCGGTAATACTTCTTTTCAATCTCAACCGAAAGTTTATACATCCGTAGCATAGAGGCTCTGATGTCGTCTGCGAGGTCTCTGTCCTTTCTGGAAAACCTCTTTGTAAGCGGTCTGCCGTAACGGATCATTTCCCCGATCTTCTCTTTCAGGTAAAACGGCTTGTAACTGCTGCCGGGTGACTTCTCGCTCTCCATCGCTCCTGCCTTTCTTTGTTATTTTTTAATTGCCTGCGCATAAGTTTTACCCTATACGCAGGCGTTTTGTATGCCTCACTATCGTTCGGCTATCAGTGAATCAACAACCAAGTGTACGGTTAGCCGATAAAAGCGGAGCGCCCGCCGATGTGGCCGTTGGAACTAGACCGGGC